>JAMHKW010000002.1:0-44347 GCA_028439805.1 Candidatus Nitrosopumilus sp.
TCAGAAACAATATCCATCAATGCTTTTAGACGACGTAGAGTTAGTTGTTTTTCACGAATAAGTCTTTGAGAGTCAAGTCTCCATTTTGGAATGAAAATAACTATATCATTTTGGACTACTAGTTGCTCAAACTGGATTTGCTGTAATCCCTGAGAACCGCAGTCAACACCAATTGTTTGGATGCTGCCATCAATATCAGTTATTGTTCCTACGACTTTACCCATGAATGTTCCGTACATGTCTTTGACGTTCTTACCGATAATATCGATAGCGTCGTTAGTCATGTGAGGTAATTATGAGATTTGTATAACCGACAAAGTGTAAGTAATCTTTTTGATTTTAGTAAGATTAAATTCACTAACTCAAAATCACTTGATTTTTAGTAATTTTAAAATTTAGAGAGGATATAGTAGGCTCATGATTCAAAGAGAAGAACTAGAGCAGATTTTGAATTTTGTCGCAAGTAGATGGGTCGAAGTTATCAAAGATCCTAACAATAAAGCTTTGGAGAATTTGCCAAGTGATTTCTGGATGAATTCTGTTGGTGGAAAAACTGCAAAAAAAGGATTCTGGATTACAGCATTAATGTATACAGAAAATGAAGCTGATGCAGCTGGTTTCAAAGAAGTATTGTTAAGATGGCAAGCCAAAGGAAACACCAAAGAGAAGGGCCCCGATCTAATTCAAATTGGAAAAAAGAAATAGACTATTAATAATTGAGAAACGGCACACTGGTATTGTCAGAGTTTTCAATTAAAGAAAAGAAGATTCTATCAGATCACTTTTCAAATACTGATGGCGATGTATTTGCCATAATTACTCCAAGACAAGTTGATCGAGGAGCATTGATGTCAAGATATAGTAGAACCAACAAAAGTATGAGACAGATTTTCCTAGATGAGTTTTTAAAAAATAAAAATAGAGGAGAAGAATTCTACAACAGAGTTCTTTTAGAATATGGGGATGATTCTGTTGCAGAATTAGGTGAAGCACAAATTGCTATTGAAGGTTTGTCAAATATTGCAGTAAAAAAAATCGAAGATAGGAGAATTGGATTATCATATTTGGAAAAATCATCTAGGTATGTTGCATGGAATAAAAAAGAAAAAGGAAAATACAAATTTTACAGAGATGCAGAAATCATGAAATCAAGATTTGCAGACATGTATGAAGAGACATGTAATTTTTCATTTGATATTTATTCAAAAAATATAGAACCAATGGTAAACTATGTTAGAGAAAAATACCCCATAGAAAAATACAGTTTCAAAGATTCAAGGGATAAAAAAGAGAAATTATTTTCCAAATTAAAAAACGAGGTAGACATAAAATCTGCCAATATGATTTACAAAGGATCAACTAAAGCAAAAGCATTAGATATTCTCCGCGGATTATTACCTGCATCAACTTTAACAAATGTTGGAATTACTGGCAATGGTCGTGCATTTGAATATCTTTTAACAATTTTAGGCTCATCTGAACTTGCAGAAGAGCGAGATTTAGCCTCAAAAATCAAAAAAGAATTAGATACGACCATCAAATCATTTGTTAGACGAGCTGATGACAGATATGGAAAAGCATTTCAAAAATATCTCAAAGATATTAAAAATAAATCAAAAGTAATTACTGCAAAAGAAATAAAATCAAAACCAACTACAGGAGTAATAACAAATCTCGTAGATTATGAATCAGAAAAAATTGCAATTGATAAAATCATTACAAGTATAATTTATGAGCAATCACCAAGTACATCTTATCAAAATATTTTACAACAAGTAAAAAAATTCTCAAAAGAAAAGAAAATCAAAATAATTAACGAGTTTACAAAACTTCGAACAAATAGACGCCATAGACCATCAAGAGCATTTGAAAGTGTCTACTATACATTTGATTTATGTAATAACTTTGGAATGTTCAGAGATTTTCACAGACATAGGGCCTTAACTTTGGAAAGACAGTTATTAACAACCGACCATGGGTTTAGTATTCCAAATGAAATAAAGATTCTTGGAATTGAAAATGATTTTAAAGACTGTATGAACAAAACTAAGCAAACATTTGAGAAGATTAGAAAAAAATATCCTGAACAAGGACAATATGTTGTAAACTTTGCGTACAACTATCCATATTTCATGAAATTCAATCTTAGAGAAGCATGCCATCTAATTGAATTAAGAACTGTCCCACAAGGACATGTAGATTATAGACGAGTGGCACAACAAATGTTCAAACAGATAAACAAAGTACACCCCAGATTAAGTAAAATTATGAAATTTGTGGATTTGAAGGAGTATGATTTAGAAAGGTTCGAATCTGAAAAAAGAACTGAAGAGAAGAGAAAGAATCTCAAATAGAAAAATATTCTAATATCAAAAGAAACAAGAGTAAAGCATGACAGAAAAAATTGTAAAGACACCTGAAGAATGGAAACAAAAACTAAATCCTGATCAATTTGAGATATGCATCAACCATGGGACAGAACCCCCATTTTCTGGAAAATATAATGACAGTAAACTAGATGGAGATTACAAGTGTGTATGTTGCGGTGAAGAACTTTTTTCATCAGATACAAAATTTGATTCAGGATCAGGCTGGCCAAGTTTTTGGAAGCCGATCTCAGAAGACAAAATAGAATACATTTCAGACACAGAATATGGAATGATTCGAACAGAAGTCAACTGTAAGAAATGTGGGGCACACTTAGGCCATGTATTTGATGATGGTCCAAAACCTACAAACTCTAGATATTGCATCAATTCAGTATCATTACAACATGAAAAAGATATTGAAAAATAATTGTTAAAATTACTAGTTGAAAAATTATTTTAAGAATTTGACTACAATGTTGCTACGTCTGTTTCACCACTTCTTATCTTTACTATTTTATCAATATGGTAAGAGAATATCACGCCGTCTCCTTTTTCACCAGTATGTGCAGTTTTTTGTATAGTGTCAACAATTTTGTCTTCATCAGCACAAAGAATTTCTAGTTTGGTTTTAGGTATAAAATCGCTAGTTTTATTTCGCAATCCTTTATGGCCTTTATGAATTCCTGTGATTTGTACTTGGTATGAGGAAAAGGTTGGAATTCCTATTTCAGCTAAAGCATTTTGAGTGTCATGTAAAACTGAACTTCTAATAATAGCCTCAATTTTTACCATGATTGAACTGGATTTTGTTAGAGGATAAAATCTTTTTGTCCAAATTAATAGACAGGATAGAAAATAGGCACAATTAAGGAAAAGCATATCAATTTAGATTCAAAAATAATTTTACAATGGTTTAATTACAGCAAAATTTTAACGATTTTTAGTAAGATATGCCTTTTGATAGAGAAAGAGAAATGTTTGACGCAAAATGCGGAGATTGTGGAAATGATTGTCAAATACCATTCAAACCAAAAGACGACAGACCTGTTTATTGTAGAGAATGCTTCCAAAAGCACAAACCAGAACTAAGAAGTGGTGGCGGTAGATTTGGAGGATCAGGTGGAAGATCTGGAGGTTATGGTGGAAACAGAGGCGGTTCTAGATTTGGTAACAGAGACGATAGACCACGAGAAATGTTTGACGCAAAATGCGGAGATTGTGGAAATGATTGTCAAATACCATTCAAACCAAAAGAAGATAGACCGGTTTATTGTAGAGACTGCTTCCAAAATCATAGACCACAACGATAGACAAAATTAGTAAATTTTTTTAAATATTATACATAATTAATAATATGAAAATCAAAAGTAGAGTAAGATGAATTGTGTATCAAAAAGGAATGAAGTGTTTTGAGAATAATATTATGTGGATTTGGGGTCGTAGGTCAAAGTTTAGTTAAATTATTTGATTCAAGATCAGAGGATCTATATGCAAAATATGGACTAAAACCTAGAGTTGTAGCAGTCTTTGACAGTAAAGGAAGCGCCATAGACTCATCAGGATTAGAGTTAGCCAAACTTGTCAAGGTAAAGAAAGAATTTGGAACGGTAAAAAATTATGCAGATACAAAAAATACAATGTCAGGAATAGATATCTTAAAAAATATCGATGCAGACGTGTTAATTGAAACTACGGCAAGTAACTATAAAGACGCAGAACCTGGAATGACTCACATTACAACTGCCATGAAAAAGGGCATGCATGTAATTTCTGTAAACAAAGGTCCACTTGCGTTAGCATTTCCATCGCTCATGGAACTTGCCACATACAACCAAGTCATGCTAAAATTTAGTGGAACAGTTGGTGGAGGAACTCCAATTTTAGATTATGCTAAAAATAGTCTAAGTGGTGAAAGAATAACATCATTTGCAGGAATTCTAAATGGAACTACAAATTACATTTTATCAAATATGGGAACTGGATTATCTTTTGATGAAGCTCTCAAAGATGCTAAAGATAAGGGGTATGTAGAGGCAGACGAATCTTTAGATTTAGATGGTTTAGATGCTGCAGCCAAGCTAGTGATTCTTGCAAACTGGATAATGGGAATGAAAGTTACGCTGCCAGATATCAACTGCACAGGAATAAGAAAGGTCACAACAGAAGATATCAAAAATGCTGCCAAAAATAATTGTGCCATAAAATTAATTGCATCATGTGACAAAGAACTCATAGTAGAACCAAAAGAACTATCAAATGATGACCCACTTTGCGTTAATGGAACACTAAATGCAATTGCTTTTACTTCAGAACATTCAGGTACTCAAACAATTATTGGAAAAGGTGCTGGCGGAACAGAAACTGCTAGTTCTATTCTAAGAGATTTGCTAGACATTAGACAAGAGATTGCAAAAACTTGAAATCAAATTTAATTTCAAAGAGTGAAACATCATCACTGCTAAAAATAGTTTCAGAGAGATGGGGAATGGAATGCCCCAAAATAAAAAATCTTAAAGTACATCAAATTTCGGAAGAAGCACAAATCATCATAGGAGCTGGAATAAAGATATTAAAAATTAATGATGATTATTTACCATTTTTATCCGAAACTGAATTGCTAGAAAAATTTCCAAATGTCATTGTGGATATGGGTGCAGTCAAATTCATGTGTAAAGGAGCAAATCTTATGAGACCTGGAATTAAACAATTTACAACATTTGAAAAAGACAATCTTGTTTGTATCATAGAAGAATCACACCATAAATTTTTAGCAGTTGGAAAGGCGATGGTTTCTAGTTCCGAGTTAGAAACTATGGAAAAAGGAGAGGTGATAAAAAATTTGCATTATATTTCGGATAAATTTTGGGAAACTGGAAAAACAATTTACAATTAAAATTATATTTTTAAGATTTTTACTTATTTGATTTCTTCTGAGAATTCCTCAGTGCCATCACTAGTAATTACAAGAATATCCAATCCATCACCACTTGCAGAGTCTCTCAGAGCTGCTGAACGAACTGCACGTTTAGCTAAATCAATTGCTTCATCTTTAGTCATGTTTGGTTTGAATTGAGGATCTAAGACACCTAATGCCATTTCAGCACCA
Source organism: Candidatus Nitrosopumilus sp. (assembly GCA_028439805.1). Taxonomy (GTDB): domain Archaea; phylum Thermoproteota; class Nitrososphaeria; order Nitrososphaerales; family Nitrosopumilaceae; genus Nitrosopumilus. The sequence goes on from JAMHKW010000002.1 coordinate 5,476, forward strand.
GTTCCAACTGCAGCATACTCATCAGGAAGAACTGAACCTAATGGATCAAGAGTGTACATTATTGGTTTGTCAACAACACCACCAACAATCACCTGAGTCAATAACGGAAAGTATCTTCGTTCATACATCATATTTGACATCATTTTAGCAACAGTATTTGGAGGAACATCTCGCTTGATTTCCATTTTTCTGATCTTTGCAAGGGCTGAAATTTGCAATGTTAAGATTTGCATATCAGCTACAAGTCCAGCACAAGTTGCACCTACTTTAGAAGTGATAGGAAATGTTTTCTTTGTAGATTTGCTTACAAGGAAGTTTCCAAATGCGATCCTTTTTTCGCTGGCTAAAACTATACCACCGTCAAAAGTAATTCCAACAGCAGTTGCTCCTGGCATATACATTGACATAATTCAAATAATTTTGCAGCATAATAAAGGGCTTTCTACATAACAAGCACAATTTTCAGCAAAATAGTCATACTAAAAATTTTAAATCTTATTGCTATTTTTTCCAAAGTTTTCCATAATCAAACAAATACACTTGGTTGTTTTCTTTAACAAATCAACTCTAGCAAATTCGTTTGGAGAATGAATTTTAGAAAACATGTATGTGCTGCCTATGGATATACAAGGAGCCTGTAAAATATCAACAAAGGGATACATTGGACCAGTTCCGGCATTTGAAACATTTAGAATAGATTTTCCAAATGATGTGTTGGCTGCATTTTGTACTTGAGATACAAATGGTTCGGAGGAATTAGTTCTAGCAGCTGCCTCACCATGAAATACTTTGATTTTAACATCACCGAATCCTTTAGATTTTAGATGATTTTTTAATCTCATAACTTGTTTTTTTGGGTCCATTTTAGGTACCAATCTGAAATCAATTTTCACTAGAGCATCTCCAGGTAGAACGGTTTTTGCACCATTACCAGTATATCCAGAAACAAATCCGGCAATATTACAAGTAGCACCACCAACGAGAGCCTTTTTTGCATCTATTCCTTTTTTATTTCCTACAAAAGATTTGATTCCAAATTCTTTTTTAAAGACATTCTCATCAAATGGTTCTTTACTAATTAGTTCCAAATCTTTTTTTGAAAATGGTGTAACTTCTTTGTACCAGTCTTTTATGAGAATTTTTCCATTTGAATCTCGAAGTGTCTTTATTGACTCAATTAATCTCCATGCAGGATTTTTTATTAAAACTGCCAAACTAGAATGAGCATCAATGATTGATTCTGTTACAGATAATTCAACAAACAACAATCCTTTCATCCCAAGTCCAATTATTGGCCTATTTTTTGCATCAACATATCCAAATTCCCAGATTACTCCATCACAAGAGAATTTCTTGCGGTATTTTTTCAGATATTTTTCAATATGAGCACTACCAGTTTCTTCTTCACCTTCAATTACGAATTTGATGTTACAAGGAACATCGCCTGTTGTTTTCAAACAAGCCTCAACTGCCTTGATTCTTGTAATTAATTCACCTTTGTCATCAGTTGCACCTCTTCCAAAAATCTTGTTTCCTTTTCTTGTTCCACTAAATGGAGGATAATCCCATAAATCAAACGGCTCAGCTGGTTGCACATCATAATGATTGTAAAACATCAAAGTTTTTGTTGGATTTTGTTTTGATTTTATTTCAGCATAAACAATTGGTGCAACTCCTTTTTTCAAACGTAGGATTTCAGATTTTAATCCAGATTTTTGTAATAAATTTTTTACAAGTTTTGCACATTCCTCAATTCCTTCATTTTTTGCAGAAACACTTGGTTGTTTAATCAGAGTTTGCAGGTCTGAGATTAGATTATCAATGTTTGAATCTACGTATTTTAGAGCATTCATAAAATTCACACAATTTTATCAAAAGGCTTCATCACAGTTGGAATCGCATCTAAAAGATCCATAGATGTCATATGTAATCCTAATCTTTTTTGAACTGCTTTTCCTGCCAATCCATTGATGAATGTAGCTGCTGCTGCAGATTCCAAAGTATTACGATTTTTAGATAGCATTCCTGCAACTAGTCCTGAAAGAACATCACCTGTTCCACCAACTGTCATTGCCGGAATTTTTTTCTCGTAGAGATAAGTAGTAGAGCCATTTGAGATCACATCTGTTGCGCCTTTTAGTAAAACTGTAATTCCGTATTTCTTGGCATTGCTTTCTACTAATTTGATTCGTTCATTTTTTGAATTGGAAGGTGATTCTCCAAATAGTCGTTTGAATTCCCCAGCATGTGGAGTCACTACAACATTTTTGTTTGCCAAAAGAGGTAAAACCTCAGGAATCAATGCACTTGCATCTAGGGATAATCTAACATCTCTATCCAGGAGAGATTGAACTAGATGTAGTAATGAATTTCTCTCTTGTATTGCAAGTCCCATGCCAATGGTTGCAGAATGTAGTTTACGAGGTAATGCACCTACAAGTTTGTTTACAGCACCACGAGTTAATTTTTGATCAACTAAAGGAATTACAATAAGATTTGGGGAAATTGCACGTGTTGGAGTTACATTTACTTTTGGAACAGATGTGTAAACTAGATCAGTTCCACATCGAAGTGCAGCAAGAGAAGATAGTATAGGGGCACCATGATAGATGTAGCTTCCACCAATTACAAGAACAATGCCATTATCGCCTTTTCGAGACTTGGATTTTCTTGCAGGAATGAATTTCTTTACAATAGAAAGGGACAGATTCTTTCTCACCATTACAATATACTCTAAAAAATAGAGGAATAAATCTTGTTTTAAGGAAAAGATTAAGATGATTTTTTGGCAGTCTTTTTAGCCTTCGTGACTTTTGATTTTACAGGGTTTTTTTTGTGCCTCTATCAAAAAATGCCTTTCTTGCAAAACAAAGATAAGTTGTGTGTCCTATTCCCTGAAAGGAGTGTCTAGTTTTTCCTTCTCTAGCTTCAATAGTACGCAAAATATGCTCAGTGGATTCTATATCAGTAAATTCATTTTCAACTAAAGCCATAGTCAATTTTTCTAATTGATTCATGGTAGGACAAATAGCAAAAATTGAGCCACTGCCCTTTAACATTTGTCGCACTTTTGGAATAATTATCCAAGGATCACCTAAATCAATTAATGCCACATCCATGTCTTTTAGTGGCATCTTTTTTGCAGTCTTTAGATCTAGATTATGTTGTGTGATATATTTAGAAACTCCTGCTTTTTTGATATTTTTTTCAGCTATTTTCATAAAATTTTCATCAACATCAAAAGTGTACACATGGCCACGTGGTTTTACAATATTGGCAACAAAAGAAGTAAGCGAGCCGCTACCAGTTCCAATCTCTAAAATTTTTTGGCCACTTCCAATTCCAGCTCTTGCAACAATATAACCAAGATCTTTTGGATACACAATCTGTGTACCATGTTGAATTTTCATTACATAGTCATACATTGTGGGTTTTAGAAGATAGACATACTTGTCCTTGTTTGTAGTAACTCTAGAACCATACTCTTTGCCAATTGCATCAGAATGTTTGATTACCCCAATGTGTGTATGAAGAGATTCTTTTTTTGAAATTTTCATTAACCATTTTTTTGAGTGATTAAAATAAAATAGAACAGGAGAATTTTGTTTTATTTTATCCATAGATTTTGCCTAAAAATTTTAGATAAGAATCTACTGGTAAACTATGAGGCATGAAACCCCAGACTTGACGCCAATAGTATTTTAATGCCAAGAAAAACATCATTGTGAAATGGCAGAATTCAAAGTTCAAGGTTCAGGCGGATATGTAATTGCTGAACTAACTGAAGAGCAAGCAAAAAAGGCAGATTTAGGAGTGGGAAAATTGTTTTTAGCACCAATTGGAAAACTTGAAACAGAAAAAATGTTGAAACATTATTGTAATAATTGTGAAACTGAATTTGATAATCCACCAAAGGTTCAGTTAGAAGAAAGTACCAATGAAGAAGTAGCAGATAATTTGATACTAGTAGAAAGAGGTCAATACACTTGTGAAAAATGTAGTACAATTATTGGAGAATATAGAGTATTCAAAAAGAATGATGAATCAAGTGAAGTTGGAAAGGCAAATCCAGAAAAAACTGAATAAAATTAAATGGAAACATTACCAAAAATATCCGATAAAGAAATAGACACAATAGCAGATGAGATGTCTAATAATTTTCTAAAAATAATTAGAAAAGATTTTTCAGAAATTAACTTTAACATACTTGAAAAAAGATTAGAAAAAAAATACATACATGATAATCATTCAGCAATGTTTCTAGATGGACGAAAAGGAATACGAGTGATTGTTGACCATGGAACATCAAAACAATGGTCGGAGATAAACTGTAAAACTGAAATAAAAATATTTGAAAAAGCAGGTATGACAGTTACAGACCACATCATTGCAAAAGAAGTGTACAGTTATGTTGTACAACCTAAAGAAGAATTCTACAAAGAATTAGGGAAAATACCAGAAGATACATGGTTAGGTATGATTAGTACAACGAGGTCAATTCCACAAGACATAGTTGGGCAAATTGAAAAAACTGCTGCAAGCATAGGATTTACCCTTGAAGAGATTTTGCAATTAATAGCTGAAAATGCACATATGGTTGAACTTAGATCTAAAATCAAATAAAAAAAGAATCAAATAGTGTCACAAATCAGTTTGGAATATGGCAAATCAAAAATGTATTTCTTGCGGGATAGGATTTTTCTCACCAACAGGTGCAGACAAATGTTCTAAATGTGCAGGACAAGAATCAGCAGGACATGAAGATCATGATTCCTGTGGTTGTGGACACAGCCACTAATCCTTATTTTTCTAGTATTGTTAAAAGTGATAATTCCAGAGTTAGATCGAGGTAGTTTTTGACTGGCATCTTTGTATTCTGACTGACTCTATGGATATCCTTATGAGTTGTAAACAGGGATTTGTTCATAATTATGCATGGTTTGAGATAATATCAAAAAAGATGTGCATTCATTGCGGTCAAGAATCCAACTGAGTCAAAGACCAAGAGCCAGCTAGCGAAAATTAAGCATACCCAAAAATAAGAATTTTTCTTCCAAAAACGCCAGTATATACCACAGATAATCATCAAAAAGTATGTTTAAAAAAATTATTGAAAAAATAAGATTTGGTTCTTGTAAAACTAAAACAGCAGATGATGTAAAGGCATTCAAAGAATCTGAAAAGCCTGATGAAAAATCAAAATGAAATATCAATGTAAAGATTGCAATTATCATTGGGAGGGAACATCATATACTTTTAATGAAGTAACTGAACACGAAAAAACTCATTTGAAAAAGAATGTATCTAAAAAAATTGGGACAGACACAACGTAATGTCCATTTCTCCTAAAGGCACCAACATTCCAGGCTTGTATAAAAAATGTGAAGAAGTAGAATGTAAAAGATTAATCCCATGCCCACATGTAAGATGTCAGGAACATCGAACAGACATGGCAGTAAAAGATTGGGTCGTACAACATTTGGAATCATAAATTATGTCAGTTATGCTTCTAAAATACAAGATATTTGAAATGGATAATATCTATGATTAAAAAAAAGTGTGACAGATGTGGATCTGTTTTAGGTACTGAAAGCAAGAAAACAAAACAGCGATTTTGTGGAAATTGTAAAAAGAAATTTCAATTATATGCTTAATGATTTTTCCATAAAATCTAACCACACATACAATATAGAAAACTAGGCCAGTACATATAGAGATAGAAATACAATAAACCATGGGTTTGTTTTGTGAAAAATGCAATAATCGGAGATTACCAAAATGGATGAAAATAGAAAAGGTAACGCTCTGGCTTTGTGAAACATGTGGTAATTTTGTTGATGCGGAAGATCACATCATACGTGAAGCGTAACTGAAAAAGGCAGAAATGCATTTTTAGCCAATATTGGGATCATATGACAAAATAGGTAAGCACCAGTGGATTATGCACAAATTTCCAAACATTTATGACTCTTTTACTTTCGTTTAACAGTAATTGGTTTGCACGCCAACTAACCTAGAGAGATGACATTGTTGTCTCTCTAGGACATTACATTCTATCAGGTGCAATAATACCTAGAAGGCCTAGCGCCTTTTCAATAGTAATTTTAAATGAATTTACAATACAGAGACGAGAATTCTCCAATGATTCATCTCCTAATTCCAAGACATGTGCATGTTCATAAAACGAATTAAATGCAACTGCCAAATCATAACAATATCTGGCAATAACTTTAGGAGATAAGTTATTTGCAGCATCACGAACTTGGATATCAAAGAGACCAATTGTTTTAATCAAGTCTATTTCAGATGGTTCTTTTAGCAAAGAAAAATTAACGTCAATAGAAGGAGTACGTCCAGCTTTTTCTAATATTCTTACAGCTCTTGCATGAGTGTATTGTATGTATGGTGCAGTATCACCATCTAAACTAAGAGATTTTGTTAAATCAAATGCAATAATTTTATCTAAATCTTGTTTTATCATCTCATAACGTAGTGTACCAACTGAAACATTATGAGCAATTGATTCAATCTCAGAGGAATCCATTTCAGGATGTCTCTTTTTGGTTTCTTCAATGGTTCTCTTTTTTAATAAATCATAGACAGAATCAGCATTAACATAAAGTCCTTTTCTTCCAGACATTTGAGCTTGCTTTCCATCAGTTTCTAATCCCAAGATTTTTGCAGTTTCAGCACTCAAAGTAACTGACTCATAGCTAAGATGTACATATGCATCAGAATTAGATTTGAATTTTGCCATTAGTGTTGTGATTATTTTTTGTAGTCTGGCTTGTCTTGAATCAATTACAGTGATTACTTTTTCACCAGCAAAGTTTTGTGAGGATTCATTGCTAGAATCCAGAGTAGTTTGCCACAATACCTGTGAATTTGGTTGTTCTTTTTCATATTTCTCATAATGGAAAGGATCCTCAACTAGCCCTAATTTCCATGCAGCATATGGAATATCTTTAGCAATGTATGTTGCAGTTCCATTACTTCGGACAATTACCTTATCTTCTTCTTTATCTTCGCCACGAATTACCCAACACCCTGCATTTTTGCCTTCATTTTCAAATTCTACTAGGTTCATTTCTTTGATCTTTTCAAAGATTGTATTCCATAATCCTGAGCGAATTATTTGAGATTCAAAATTAATGCAATCATAAGAAACAGATAGATTCCAACAGGTTTCTAGTTGATTTGCCAAAACTTTTCGTGTAATTTTATCTGCAAATTTGGCAGTTTCAGAATCACCGTCTTCAAGTTCTTTGAGAACATTTTTTCTAACATCTTCAAGACTAGGATCAGATTCATATTTTTCTGTAGTTTTAACATATACATCATCACCGCAATAATGATCAAATTTCTTTCCATTAGGCGGCTCTTGAGCAAATCCAAAATGCTTGAATCCAATTATTATATCAGCTACTTGAAGACCAGAGTCATCAACATAATTTAGAACATTAACTTTGTAGTTTGCTTTTTCTAAAATTCTAGAGACAGTATCACCAATGATAATATTTCTTATATGTCCTATGTGAAGTGCTTTGTTGGGATTTACACTTGTATGCTCAACTACGATTGTGGAATTTTTACCAATGTCAACATCACCAAATTCTGGGAGATTAGATTCAGATAAAATTAATTGATTTAGTTTTTCCCAAATAGCAAAGAAATTCAAATATCCTGAAGGGTGTGCTTCAGACTTTAAAACAAGGGTACTAGTGCAATGTTGATATTTTTCAGATAACATCTCTGCAATATCTTTTGGACTCTTCTTGAGTTGCTTTGCAAGTAAAAATGAAATATTAGAGCTGACATCACCAAATCCAGGTTTTGCAGGTTCAACAGAAAAGTCTACATCAGATATAGAAAGGGCATCTAAGATTTTGTGGAGATTATTTTCAATTTCATCGACAATAGATTTGAATGTCATACTATATCTCAGATAATTTAGGTGCTAATTTATCTAGTGCCTCAAGAACACCATCACCTGCATTTGCAGAAACGGTCATGGTGGCCTCAGATTTTACTTGGTCAGAAGCATTACCCAAGGCAATGCTTGTTTTTGCTACTTTAAACAACGGAACATCTGTAGCACTATCTCCAATAGCAATAACGTCATCACGTAAAATAGATAATTTCTTCATAATTTCACAGAATCCTGTGCCTTTATCAATTCCAGAAGAATTGATATGATAAGCATATTGACTATCAGATAATTCTACATTGAGATTATTTTCAGAGACAACCTTTCTTGCAAGATCTAAATCAAAAGTTCTCTCCAAAACAACTTCAGTCATTCTAGGAAAAACAGGTTTTTCTTTGACATTCTCAACATTGTTTTTGATAATTTGAAATGCATTTTTGCATTCTTCAATATCACCTAACAAGATATGATCATTAGAATCAAGTGTAATGCACCCACCATTTTCACCAACAGATATCTTTCCAGTTCCACCAAATACAGATAGCAAGAATCCTTCAACAGAAGAGCGGCCAGTAACAAAAATTACACCATGCCCCATGTTAGCTAGACGTCTTAATGCTTCAAGTGCATCCAAATGGATTCTGCCTCCACCATTTTCAGTAATTGTGCCATCAATATCTACTGCAAAGGTTCTCTTTTTCATAGAAAGTATCTTACAAACCGAATAATATTTGCTACGTAAGACAAGTAATACGGTTTTATTTGAAAAGAATATTGCAGTAGATGAATAGTATTGGGAATTCCTGAAAAAATTAAAGCCATTCAAGATGAAATGGCAAAAACTCAGATTAACAAAGCTACAGAACACCACATAGGATTACTAAAAGCAAAGATTGCAAAACTGAAAAGAGAGCAAGAAGATAACGTTATTAAAAAATCAGGCATGAAAGCAGATGGCTTTGATGTCAGAAGGACAGGAGATGCGACAATCGTATTTATCGGATTACCAAGTGTTGGAAAATCTACATTACTAAATAAAATGACAGAGGCAAAATCAGTTGTCGGTGCCTTTCAATTTACAACACTTACTGTAGTTCCAGGAATGATGGAATATAGAGGTGCAAAAATCCAAGTCTTAGATCTTCCCGGAATTATCAAGGGAGCATCAACAGGAAAAGGATTAGGAAAGAGAATTTTATCAGTTGCAAGAACAGCAGATCTTGTTTTACTTATGCTAGACGTATTTCAACCATATCATGAAGATGTGTTAGTAAATGAATTAGGCAATATTGGAATTAGACTAAATCAATTATCACCAAACATTACAATTGAGAAAGCATCAATGGGCGGAATTGCAATTGCCCAACAAGTAAAACTCACAAAGATTACAGAAAAACATCTTAAAGATATTTTACATCTTTATGGAATTGTTAGTGCACGTGTGGTCATACGAGAAGACATAACATCAGAACAGTTAGCAGATCACATTGCAGGAAACATCAGTTATTCAAAATCACTTACAATTTTAAATAAAATTGATTTAGTAGACAAAGCATTTCTAAAAGAGTTAAAGAAAAAAATAAAATCAGATGTAATTGAAGTATCAGCAAATTCAGATATTAATATTGAATTACTAAAAGAGAAGATCTATGAAAAATTAAAATTTATTAGAATTTACATGCGTCCTAAAGGAGGAGAAACAGATTTCAAAGAACCACTAATTGCAAGGGAAGGTGATACAGTAGAAGATATTTGTAATAAATTACATCGAAGATTAAGAAGAGAGTTCAGATATAGTTTGGTTTGGGGTAAAAGTGTAAAGTTTGGAGGGCAAAGAGTAGGATTATCACATATTTTACTAGATGAAGATGTATTAACAATAATTAAGAAACGTGGAACATGATTCAAAAAAACAAAACATGAATCAAGAAAATGAGCACAGATGGTGCACATTTTGTATGACAAAAACAAAACAAGAGTTAATTTTTCTTCCAAAGATGGCCACATACAAGCGTCGAAGAAAATACAAATGCACAATTTGTGGTAAAATTAGTTGGCTACAAGGTAAAAGACCATCTGCAGAAAGCGTTTATTGAAAAAATTTGCGATCAAATGAAAATTAATTGAAAAAATTACTTGATTTATTGTTATCAGTTTGTGTAATTTTCTTTAGTTTAACCACTGAAAAACAATGAGAAAGTCGAACACAATAATGGCTACAAAAAGAAAAGCTGCTACTAAACGTAGATCAACTAAAAAAGCAGCTCCAAAGAGAAAAGCAGCAAAACGCAAAGCAGCTCCAAAGAGAAAAGCAGCAAAACGCAAAGCAGCTCCAAAGAGAAAAGCAGCAAAACGCAAACGATAAAATCGTTCACAAACTAACAATCGTCAGATAGACGACGATTTGTTTTCCTTTTTCTAAATTCTAAACTAGTGTTAACTAAACATCTGTCCTGGAGGTTGTGTGTTTGTTCCTTTAACAGATTTTTTTTCTACTGAAAACTTTTTGTCAGGTGGAATAATAGATAATTTAACAGCAGTGCTAATTGCATAATGAGGAGTGCCATCAGGATTTTTATAATTTGCAGCTTTTCCAACTCTATCTAAATCAACTTTAACTTTAACTACAGTTCCATCTTCTAATTCAAATGATACAAAATCATTTTCTAATCGTTTGTAATCTAACATCTCAAATTCAACTTTGTTTGGTTTTTCGCTCATTGTAACCACATACCCAACCTAATTAGTAAAGATAACTCATTAGTTTAATTTGTTCTTCAGTTGTAATGATATTTTTATTTGTCATAATTTCTAATAGTTCTTTGAAGATTGTTTTTTGTTCAGATGACATTCCACCTGTAGTGCCTTTTTCTCCGGGTGGACCTGGTGGACCTCGTGGACCTGCTGGACCTAGGGGACCTTGTTCACCAGTTGGACCTTGTTCTCCTGCTGGGCCTAGTGGACCGTTTGGACCTCTTTCACCTTGTGGGCCTTGAATTCCTTGTGGACCTTGTGGACCTTTTTCTCCAGGTGGGCCAGTTACTCCACGCTCACCTTGAGAACCTTGTGGACCTTGTGGACCTTTTTCTCCTGCGGGACCAGATGGACCAGATAGACCTTTTTCTCCAATTGCACCTAGTGGGCCTTTTTCTCCTTTTTCTCCTTGCGGACCTGGAACTCCTGTAAGACCTTTAGATCCTGCAGGACCTTGTGGACCTTGTGGACCTTTTTCACCGGATGTACCTTCAGGACCTTTGTTACCTTTTTCTCCAAGAGGGCCAGGTGGACCTTGTGGACCTTTTTCTCCAAGAGGGCCAGTAATTCCTTTGTCACCTTTATCACCAATTGCACCAGTAGATCCTTGAAGTCCTTTTTCTCCTTGAACACCAGGTTGTCCTGTTGGACCTTTGTCACCTGATGTACCTTGGGGACCAGTTAGACCTTTGTCACCGGGTGGACCATGTGGACCTTTTTCTCCTTTTTCTCCAGGGGTTCCTCTTAATCCAGATGCGCCTTTGTCACCTGGTGAACCAGTTGGACCTTTGTCACCGGAAGGGCCTAACGGGCCTTTTAATCCAGTTGGACCTTTGTCACCAAGAGGGCCAGTTGGGCCTTTGTCACCTTTATCACCAAGAGGACCAGTTAGTCCTTTGTCACCTTTATCACCTTTATCACCAGTAGATCCTTTGTCACCAGTTATTCCTTTTTCACCAGTTAGTCCTTTGTCACCGGGTTGTCCTTTGTCACCGGGTTGTCCGGGAATACCAACTGGGCCTTTGTCACCAGGTGGACCTTGTTCACCAGAGGGGCCTTTGTCACCAGGTGGACCTTGATATCCAGAACTACCAGTAGTTGATTTTGTAGAACGTTTTGGTTTAGGACTTTCAGTAGGGGAAGTTTCACGTTGTGATGTTCTAGAGGGTTTTGCTAAAGGAACATCAAATACAGAATGTAATGAAGAAAATAGATCAGTTACAACAATCCAAATGGTGTCAAGATTATCTATGGATGAAGGAAATGGATTTTCTGAATTACCAATTGTTTCAGAAAACATTCCATCTTTGACTTTAAGATGAAAGTTACCTTTCCATAAAGATTTGAATGATTTATTTCGAATAGAGTCATCTGATGGTTTACTATCAGTTATTGCAATTTGAGCTTCATAGACACCTGATTGTTTGAATGGTGCCTGTCCATGAATTTCTACTCGTGACTGAGATGACACATTCGTTTTGTATATTCCAAGTATTTCTGTATTTAGATCGCATGCTTCTAGTCCAAATAAAATATGAAGGATATTAGGCTCATTAAGGATAGTATTTATCTAGATAAAAGTGCATTTTGAGCTAGTGAAGAAACCTTTCAGTAAAAAAGCAAAAGAACCCGATGAGGAGAAATCAAAAAAGGTAGAAGAGACTAGCCTAGTTGATTCAGACTATAATCGTAAGAAACTATTCAAAAAAGGAATTAATTTCATGGCGGATGAAAAACTCGAAGATGCCGTCATGGTGTTTGAGCAAGCATTAAGAATTGATCCTAATAATGTAGAAACTTTGATGAAGTTAGGCTATGCAAGATTTCATCTAGATGATCATAATGAAGCACTAAAAATATATGATAAAATTTTTGATATTGATGTTACAAATCCAGAAGCTTGGAATCTTAAAGGACTTGTACATTATGAGCAAAAAAAATATGCTAAAGCATTAGATGCAGTTGAAAAAGCAATTGAATCTGATCCAACATATGGAATGGCTTGGTACAATAAAGCTTGTTTCTTATCATTACTAAATCAAGTACCAGAAGCACTAGAGGCATTAAAACGCTCTATTGAAATTGATGTTAAAAATGCTAGAAAATCAATTCGAGATAAAGACTTTATGAATGTCAGAATTGAAGAAGGATTCAAAAGAATTCAAGAAGTAGTGGTCTTAGAATCAATTAGACAAGGATATCACACAATTGGGGCAATTGTCTGGACAACATATCTAGATAAAGTAGATGCAGAAAATGGCTTAAGGAAATTATTAGAAAAAGGACTTATTGTACAAAATGAAAAACGTGAAGGTCTAAGTAAAATTCCAATTTATGATCTTGCAGCTAATGTAGCAGAAAAAATTGGAGCTGAGAAAAAGAGTTTGTTTGGAATCACAAGAAAAACTTTACCAAAACCAGTTAAGAATTTGAAAGAACTAAGTCAAGCCATTCAATCTGCAAAAGAAGCAATTGAAGAAAGAGACGTAGAGAAAACTATGAATATTTTTGAGGAATTCATAGATCCTAAAAAATCAGGAGAGCAAATGATTGAGAATTTCTTTGATGAGCATAGAGAGATAAGATTATGGCAAATTAGATTAAAAGATAGAGGCGAAGACTATCTGATAGATAACAAAGAAAAGATGTTAGTATTATTTGATAATATTGAAGTTACAATTACTAAAAAACTCAGAAATGAGATTGCTTAATTATTCTGCAGATAAATCCCAATAACTAGCATCTTCTTGTTTTGCAGTAGGTTTTTGAAGATTTTTCCATTCTTTAAAGGAGCGAACATACAACTTTGCATTAGGTAGACCTGCAGATTTTAGTGCATAGTATGCCAACCCAGAAAGAGTGCCCACACTACCACAATAAGTAATAATTTCTGAATCCCCAGTAACTCCTCGATTTTCAAATAGTCGTTTCATGTCTTCTTTGGGACGTAAAATTTTGTCTTCACTGGCAAGTGTTCGATAGGGCAAACTAATTGCACCAGGGATATGCTGTTCAAGATAATTCAGGCGTTCTCTATTATCGATCAAGATAACATTATCTCGTTTTTGTGCATTTTCCAAATAATCAGAAGTGGCTAAAATATTTGGCTGTAAATTCATAGAGTGTTCTTTACTTTGTATTTCAGGAGTTTGAGAATCAATTTCCAATCCGAGAGATTTCCAATTACTAAAAGTAGTTTCAAGCAAGGTTACATCTGAATGGCCAAGATACTCCAAAGTCCAAGCAACTCTAGATGCAAGAGCACCAAAAGTATCATCATAAACAACAACTGGAGTTTCATTATCAATTCCCATCGTGTTTATGAGTTTCAAAACACGTTCAGGACTATCATCAGATAAAAGAGTTGCCAGGGGCAGATTCACTGCAGTAGGGATATGATCTTCTTTGTAGTCATTTTCTCGTCTAACATCAATTACTCTAACACTTTTGTCTCTTATTTCTGAACGTAAAGAGTCAACATCTGTTGTTATATTACCAGATTCTGTCAAGCAGCACATTCACCCTTTCCAGTTTTAGTATGATAGCTAGTATCATCACCATAATCAAGATAGAAATCAGAATCTTCTTCTTTAGTTGGTGGAATGACTAGTGGTTCCAAAACTTTTTTGATATCATTAATAGATTTTATCTCAGAGTCTTCATTGTTATTTACAATCCTGTGAATCCAAGAAGAAAGAGTGTCATCAGATTTCTTATGCTGTTTGAATAATTCAATAATTTTTAAAATCACAGGTATTACTCTTTTTGCAGGAACTCTAAGACATGTGAGACCCAACATGGTATCACCATCAGAACGTCCACCTAAAGACATCTGATAGTTTGCATACATGTCTTTTCCAACACGTCCTCCACCACCAAAGAATCCAATAGTTGCAATTCCATGTTGACCACAAGAATTTGGACACCCACTGATCTTAATTGAAGAATCAGTTAGATCATCATCTTCATCAAATTTCAATTCAAGTAGTTTTCTTTGAATTTCTTTTGCAAGTCTATGAGAGTTTGTTAATGCAAGATTACAAGAAGTTGTTCCTGAACAGCCAATTGGAGCAGTCATTGTTAATGCACCAGATTTTGCCAATCCAGACTCTAGAAGAGTAGAATACAAACGTGGCAAATCATCTTCATGAACATAACGTAATGATACATTTTGTACAAATCCAAATCTTGCTTTACCCTCTGAAGAAAAGTCACGAATAGTATCAGCCAATGCACTAAGTTGATTTGCAGTAATGTCACCTGCTTCAAGAGTGATAAATACAGAACGATAACCAGATTGTTTTTGTTTAACAGTATTTGTTTTGAGCCATCTTGCATAACCATCAGGCACGGATACACCACTTTCATCAGTGATTCGAATTGGTCGTTTGATTTCGTTTGGAGTAGAATCAACTTCTAATTGAGTAATTACAGATTGAGTAGCTCGCACAACAGCTCTTTCTTTTAGAACTAGGTTTCGGAATTTCTCCCATCCCATATCATTTACAAGATAACGCATTCGGTTTCTTGCCATATTTTTTCTATCGCCAAGTCTATCAAAGATACGCATTACTGCAATAGAAGTATAAAGCAAGTCTTCTTCAGGAGTAAATTCCTCTAATTGATGTCCAACATAGGATTTATTTCCCAATCCGCCACCAAGAAAAATTTTAAATCCTTTTTGAATAGACCCATCCATTTCTTTGGTTTGTGGAATCAATCCAACATCTACCATTCTTACCATTCCATGTTTCTCACAACATGTAAAATTAAATTTGAATTTACGTGGAAGATTTTGAGCCATAGGATTTCTCAAAAAGAATCTAGCAGTTGCAAGAGCATACGGAGTTGAATCAAATTTTTCATCAGAACAAACACCAGATAATGGACTACACATTACATTTCGTACAGTATTTCCACATGCTTCTCTTGATGTTAAACCAACTTCAGCAAGACCTCTAAATATTTCTGAAACATCTTCAAGAATTACCCAATGCAGTTGAATATTCTCTCTTGTTGAAAAATGTGCACTTCCTATTGAAAATTGTTCACTGAGTTGAGATATTTTTTCAAGTTGATGAGGATAGATTTCACCTGCAGGAATTTTAATTCGGACCATAGCATAATCTCCAGTCATTCTGGTACCATATGCACCATGTTGAAGTCTGAATCGTCTAAAACTATCTTCGTCATACTTGCCTTGACGGAATAATTTTACAGTCTTGGCAAAATTCTCAGCTTCTTCCACTCTAGCCCAATTAATTTTAAGAGACGTAGAGTCAGGTCGAGATTGTTTTAGATTAGATATAGTCAATTCAAAGGAATTCCTTTGAATTTAGTTATAAATTTATGATATATGGAGGTTTTAGGAGAAAAATTTTCAGCAAAGTACGTAATTTTCCTGTTTTTTACTTCTTTGCCAATCTCAATTTAGATAGAATCCATTAGTATTACCTAATTTTTTAAAAAAATTGTCAGAAAGTATTAATGGGTTTATAGAATGAACATCGACATGCAAGAGGCAACAGTAGCAGAACAATCATCTAAAATATTTACTGATGTACGTGAAGTTGAAATTACACGTGCAATTGCAAATGAATTTCATGAGGTTTTAATTGATAGAGCAGAATCAGATGTCATCATTATTGGGGCAGGTCCTGCAGGATTAACAGCTAGTAGAGAGCTTTCAAACATGGGTTACAAAGTTTTAGTTATTGAACAAAACAACTACCTAGGAGGAGGTTATTGGTTAGGAGGATACATGATGAATCCAGTTACAGTTAGAGAACCTGCACAAAAAATATGGGATGAATTAGGAGTTCCATACAAAAAAGTTGCAGAGGGATTATACCTAACACCAGGACCACATGCAGTATCAAAATTAATTGCAGCTGCATGTGATGCAGGAGTGAAATTCCTTCAACTTACAAAGTTTGATGATTTAGTATTGAAGAATGGTAGAGTTACAGGTATTGTTGTTAATTGGATGCCAGTTTCAGCATTACCACGTAATATCACATGTGTTGATCCAGTTGCTTTTGAAGCAAAAATAATTATTGACGCATCAGGTCATGATTCTGTAGCTGTAAAAAGACTAGTAGATAGAGGATTAGCAAAATGGAAAGGAATGGAGCCAATGCATGTCAATGATGGAGAAGAACACGTTGTTCATAAAACTGGTGAAGTATATCCAGGATTAATTGCAGCAGGTATGTCAGTCACTGAAACACATGGATTAGCAAGAATGGGACCAACATTTGGTTCAATGTTATACTCTGGAAAAAAAGCAGCTGAGATTACAGCAGCAAAAATCAAAGAGTTAGAAAGATAAGCCATCATATCAAAAATACATTATTGAAAATTAGTAAGATTATTCTATATAATGAGCCTACGGTTCCTGAAATTCAATTAAAAAGATTAGAAAAATTTCTTAAAGAAACATTTGTAATTGAAATTGAGACAAGAGGGAATATTTTTCAGAATTTGAATGAAAAAATATTTGAAGAAATTGCATATTGTAGAATAACTAATTTAAAAAAACCATTTGAAAAACATATTCCTTCACCAAAAGACATTGAAATAGAAAAAGAAAACAAAGACATGTCTGAAATAGAGGAAATGATATTGTATGATGGATTTGAATTACAAAAAATCATTACTGAATTAATTCCAAGTAATGAAAATAAAATAGACACACTACACATTATTTTTACAAATAAACTCACATGCACATTTGATGAGAATGATTTCAGATATCACGCAAGAGCAATAATTGGCTCAAATCCCACAATAATTTCAACAACAGGGATTATAGAAGCACCAGCCAAGCCAAAGCAGTATTATCTAGATCTGATGACAAATTTTTCTGAAGAAAAAATTAAAGAAGTTAAGGAAAAATTCAAAGGTCAATTTTTAGAATATCATGATTCACGAATTTCAGAAATTACTGAAGGATATCTGTTACAAGCAATAATGTATTATGAAACAGGGGAAGCCTTTTGCAAGTACAAAGAGTGTAGATTGTTCAATGCACATTGGCAAAAAGATCTTTTTTTCTCACAATTAGAGAATAAAAAATTTTGTAAAAAGCATCAAGAAATTCTCAAAGAATTAAATCATAATTGAATAGAGTCAATATAATTACGAATTTTGTTAGAAGAGATTTTTAATAATGCAGACTCAGATACGTCTAGTTCTATTTTTTGTATTTCCAAAATTCCATTTTGATTAATTTTCACAGGAACCCCCATGGCTACATTAGATTCACCATATTCCCCTTCAAGAACTACTGATGCAGGGATGGAAAATTCTTTTGAATTAGTAATAGCATCAAGTACATCATAGGTATTTTTGGCAATACCAAACTGAGATCTACTCTTGTAGTTTCTTAATTTTTTCCAATAATTTTGTATATCACTAATCATTGAATCTTTTTCATCATCATCAATCATTGAAAGTAATGGATTTCCATTAACAAGAACATTAGAAAATATAGGAACCATGGAATCTCCGTGTTCTCCAAGAACTATTGCATTAGAAATTGAAGACTGAGGAATGGAAAATTTTTCGGAAATAAAATAACGAAATCTACTGGAATCAAGACTAGATGCAACACCAATTATCTTGAATCTAGAAAAGTTAGTTTCTCTTTGAAAGAAATAAGTCAAAACATCAAGAGGATTTGAAACTAATAGAACTATTGCAGAAGGACAATAACGTTTAATTTTTTCTGCAATTTCTTTTATCATAATTACTTGTGAAATTATATTTTCTGTTCTATCTTTTGCATACACCCCTGTACTTGCTGCAATAACAACAATATCAGAACCAGTTAGTTTAGAATAATCATTTGTTCCATGAATAGAGAATTTTGAAGTTGAAGGAATGGCATTTGCAACATCTAAAGATTCACCAATTGCTTTATCTTTAGTACGATTAATTAGTAAAACATCATCCAGTGCATTGGACACACAAAGAAAAGCGATGGATGTACCAACTCTACCACTACCAATAATTGAAATCAATTATACCACATTCTATTTATTTCACAATCAGAATGGCAACTTTAAAGGCTCTTGTAGATTGAACAGACAGATCAAAAGGAACAAGAATGTTTTGAAACAGCATGATTATTCCTCTTTTTTACGAATACTTTCTCTTTGACGTTTATTATCATGTTTAGGTAATTCACCTTCTAATTTTCTACATAATTCATCACAGATTTTGAGAATGTCCCAACCTGATTCGGTATAGATGAGTTGATTTTTTGCAGTTGTTACAGTAGCTCTAACTTCATAGTGTGTTCTTGTACCTTCTGGGTTTTGAGATTCTACTGCAATCTTTGCCTCAATTATCTCTGGAAGTATGTTTTTGACTTTTTCTAGTGCATCTCCAAATTTCGACATAAGAAGTCCATTGGCAGGTTCGTCTTTTGGTAAACCAATTACATACAAAGGAATTTTACTTGCCATACCTAATACGTTTAAACTAGAATTAAAAATCAATACAACAGTTATCAAACATGATTTTCAATGATGGTATTGTTGATGATATATTTAACAAATAACCAAATAGAATCAGAATGAATGTAAAAAATTCAAAACTATCAAAACTAATCAAAAAGCCAATCACAGTTAGTCCCAATACAACACTCATGAAAATTAGAGGAATATTATTAGAAAATAAAATTAAAAGAGTAATTGTAGTAGACAAAAGAAAGCCAATTGGAGTAGTTACTGAAAAAGATATTGCTAAAAAAATTTATGAATTAAAAAGCAAATCAATAAAATCAGTAAAAGCAAAAGATTTCAAACCAAGGGAATTATTCACATTAACTAAAGAGAATTCTGTGCAGGAATGTGCAAAAATGATGAAAAAGCACAGAATTAGTGTAGTAATCATCCTAAACAAAGACCAAACTCTAGAAGGAATCATAACAAAAACAGATCTTATGACAGTTTTCCTTACAAAAGAATCATCAATCAAAGTTTCCAAAGTAATGAAAAGAAAATTAATTACAGCTGAACCAAGTGACCCAATATTACATGTAGAGAGTTTGTTGATAAGATACGGAATATCAAGAATAATTATAAAAAGAAACCAAAAACCTGTAGGGATAATTACTTTTAGAGATTTTGTTCCTGCAAAAATACCACAATGGATTGCAGAATCAGCAGATCCTAAAGAGATTCAAGAATACAAATTCAAGAAAGGATTAGAAGAAATACACTCAAATCAGATGAGCTATTTATTTCCATTTCATTCTACAGACATAATGACGTCTAATCCAATTACAATCAAAGAAGACGAAGATATCAAACAAGCAATATTACTTATGATCAAACACAACATCAGTGGACTTCCAGTTATTAAAAATTCAAAATTAGTAGGAATTATTACAAAATCAGATATTGTGAGTCTTCTAGCTGAATGATATCATTTTACAACTAGGACTGGTTTTTTAGATTTATGTAGAACATAATTTGAAACACTACCCAAGAAAATTTCTTTTGCTGCACCTCTTCCTCTAGCCCCAATCACAACTAAATCAATTCCATTTTTATTATTATTTGCAAATCTTGCAACATCATACCCAGGATCACCTGTTAATGCTTTCGGTGTTAATTTGATTCCTTTTTTTGCTGCACGAACTTTTGCATCATTAAGAAATTTTTTTACTTCAGCCATAGAATTAAAATCTAAAAATCCAAGAGGATGAAGTGCATATATTCCAGGGACAGATTTTACTGCCAAAGCAATAATTGTTCCATGCGATTGTCTTGCAATATGAATAGCCATATCTAAACCACGAATAGAATTTTTTGAGCCATCAAGAGGCACAAGAATTTTTTTAGTTTTAATTACCATATTCTAAATCAACCCACTTTCAATTTAAAAGACAGTGTGATTACCTTAGATGATTTTCAATCATGATAATTTAAAATATATATCATATAATCGACAGCAGATAGTTGGATATGGACAGTACATTTGTAAATCAAATAATGAGTAAAAATGTACTAACAGTTGATAAATCAACCACATTACAAGAAGCAGCACAAAATATGAATAAATCAAATATCGGATGTGTTATTGTCACAGATGGCACTAATCCATTAGGAATTGTAACTGAGCGAGATTTTGTGACAAAAGTTGCTGCTGAGGGAAGGCCACTATTTACTACAATCTCAGAAGTGATGTCATCACCACTAATTACAATTGATCCAGAAGAAACAGTTTGGGAAGCCTCAGAAATAATGAAAGAAAAAGGGATTCATAAACTTCCAGTTAAAGAAAATGAACAGATTATCGGAATATTAACAACTACAGATATTGTAAAAATTTCCAGCGTAGGTTCTGATTCTCAAATGCGTAAAATCTGTGATCAGATACTTATGAGAATGAAAGATGAATAGTCAAAAAAGAACATTCACTTAAATTATTGAAACATAAAAAACTGAATTGTTATGATGGCAGCAGATGATAGTGTATCAGTACTTGAAACAAAAGATGAGGGTCCAAAGATCCCCAACAAGAAAACAAAGTTTGATGTTATCATCATAGGAGCAGGTCCTTCAGGATATACTGCTGGAATTTATTGTTCTAGAGCAGGATATGATACTTTGATTTTATCAGGAATCCTACCAGGAGGACAACTAGTAAACACTACAGAAGTTGAAAACTATCCAGGATTTGAAAATGGGATAATGGGTCCAGATTTGATGATTGATATGAGAAAACAGTGTCAAAGAATGGGAACTACTATTATCGATGATGAAGCAGTGGATGTAGATTTTAGACGAAAACCACTCAAAGTTCTTACTGGAACTGAAGAATACGAAGGACGCGCAGTAATTATTGCAACAGGTGCTAACCCAAGAAAACTAGGATTAGAAGGAGAACAAACGTTTGCCGGAAAAGGAGTTTCTTATTGTGCAACATGTGATGGCCCATTCTTTAGAAACCTAGAACTAATAGTATCAGGGGGAGGAGATTCAGCAATAGAAGAAGCAACATTTCTAACAAAATTTGCCACTAAGGTTCACTTGGTTCACAGACGAAGTGAATTACGGGCAAGCAAAGTAATGCAAGAAAGAGCATTTAACAATGAAAAAATTGATTTCCATTGGGATTCAGTAGTTATTGACATTAAAGGAGACCAAAAAATGCAGCAAGCAGTGTTAAAAAATCTAAAAACAAATGAAGAGACAACACTTGATGTAGGAGGTCTTTTTGTTGCAATTGGACATGTGCCTAACACAAAATTATTTGAAAATCAGATTGAACTAGATGAGCAAGGATATGTTGTGTTAAAGAATAAAACACATACCAATGTAGAAGGAGTTTTTGCTGCAGGAGATGTTCATGATAGAAACTATAGACAAGCAATTACTGCTGCAGGATACGGTTGTATGGCAGCAATTGATGTGGACAAGTATCTTACAGAAAGTACAGATAAAAAAGAATGAAAAATGCGCAATGCAAAAAATGCTTGAATAAATTTTTAGAGAAAAATATCTACACCATACAGCAATTTCAATATAGAAAAAGCCCCACATACAAATGGTCACTAGAATTTTTTGAAAAATTAGGAATTGGTGAGTGGGATTCATTCTGTGAGAACTGCATAATGTTTTACTCTAAAAAATCAGAAGAATTTTGGGAAAAATCAAAGACTTAACTCTTTATTGCAAGGGAAAATACAAAATTTTATGAGTAAAGATGAAGAAAATCTAAAAAAATCAGTTAAAGAGCATAGTGATAAGCTAGCAAAATTAGGAATGATTCTAGGCGAAATTCAATTCAGCTACAAAGTAAAAGAAAAACCATCTAAAGAATATTGGCAAAAAAGAATAGATGATTTTAAAAAATATAATGAAAAAGGCATGCAATATTATAATCAAGTATACTCTTTGATGAATTTAGTTAACAAAGAAGAATCAGCAATATTTCTATTACGAACTAGTAAATTTCGCCAACTTGGATCAACGTTGATAAAAATCATGGAGCAAATTAGAGACAACCCATCAATTAGTAATTCCAAAGACACACAGCAAAGTCAATGGAGTAAAGAGATTAGAGAACAAATTACTGAACACAGTAACAAATGTTTACGTCATGAAAAAGATATGAATACATCATTTAGAGAATTTTATGAAAAACATTTAAAGAAAATTTTAGAATAATTACTAGTAAGCTAATTCTGACATGTGTTTTGCATCTTTAATAGAATTATCAAATTCTTCTTCAGTCATAATATTTTGAGTAGCATAAACACTTTTGAATTTTCTTCCATCATCAGCAAAAATTCCCACCACACAAGCATCTCCTTCAACAGGATATTTTTTCATGCATGCATAAACTGCAGCAGATGAAGGACTAATCAAAAGTTTATCTTTGTGAAATACCTCTTTCACTACTGAAAACGCTTCATTGTTATCTACAGTAACCCAGTCATCCACAACATTTTCTCTTTTTAAAAATAAGTCAGGTTTTGCAGATTCATCAAAATTTCTCCATCCTTGAATCAAGTGGTTTTGTTGTGGTTGACATCCAATGATCTTTACGTTAGGGTTTTTTTCTTTAAGAAAAGTACCGATTCCAGTAATCGTACCACCAGTACCAACACCGGTAAAGAAATGAGTTACTTTTCCTTCAGTTTGTTTCCAAATTTCAGGACCTGTTCCAACATAATGACCTTTGAAATTTGCTTCATTAGCATACTGGTTTGGAGAATAATACGTATCAGGTCTTGAGGATGCAATAGAGGTTGCAAGTGCAATGCTTTGATCAGTTCCGGCCCCAACTTTTGGACATAAATCATCACTTGTTTCAAATACTTTAGCACCAAGATTTCGGATAATTTCTTTAGTTTCATTACTAGCTTTTTCTGGGATAACTATCTCAACTTTGTAACCTAACACATTGGCAATTCCAGTTAGTGCAATTCCAGTATTTCCAGAAGTTGGTTCAATGATGATACTCTTTCCTTTTGTTAAAATACCTCTTTCCTCACCATCTTTAATCATCCAGTATGCAGCTCTATCTTTAACAGAACCAAATGGATTATGACCTTCTAATTTAGCAAAATATTCAGTGTTATCATGAGAAAGAGAATCTAATTTTACAAGAGGAGTATTGCCAACACGATTCAATACATCAGTATCAATAACAGTAGTCATGATGTTAATTATTTCACCTTTTTAATTTGAAAGGTAATTACATCTCCATCTTTAGATAGATCTAATAATTCATGACCATTTCTTGTAACCCATCTAGAAATATCATCTTCAGCAGCAGGATCATCTGCAGAGACAGTTAGAGTATCACCAACTTGCATTCTTTCAATTTCAATTTTTGTTCTAAACACAGGTTCAGGACAAAACAGTCCAGTTGCGTCTAATTTTTTTTCAGGGGATTCAGACATAATATCTATTTCAACAAGAGCGTTTTGTCATATTAAAATCTAATTAAAAAATCCAATAATGAGACTGCAATTAGTTGAAGCTAAATGACATGAAGCCAAAATTTTATTTAAAAAGATCTTCATTTCCTGGGCGAATTAATTTATCAATTACATGCTCTTCTGTCTTAAACAGGTAATCACGAACAATTGCAACTGGACATTTCAAAGATTTTCCCATCACTAATTCAGCAGCAGAAGAGAGTTCATCTGCAACTGCAATTTCAGTTATACGTAAAACTTTTTTAAAAGAATCCAGAGTTCCAGCATAATCTAAGATAGGATTTAGTCCTGAAATTCCAATTGCACAGTTGGTTTGACCCATCCTAAAAGGGCGGCCAAAGGTATCAGAGATAATTACTGCCACATTTTTGTTTGTTTGTTCTTTGATTTTGTTACGGATTATTTGTGCAGAGACATCAGAGTTGATTGGAAGTAAAGTTGCATGTCCTTCTTTTACATTACTTTCATCAACACCAGCATTTGCACAAATGGTTCCATTATTGGTTTCAACAATTAAAATTCCATTTTTCATTCTAACAATTCTTTTTGTTTCTGATAAGATCAATTCAATGATTCTAGGATCTTTTTGATATTGAGAACTAATTCCTTCTGATAGTAATGATGGCGTTACAGTAGACAAATCAATAATCCGTCCTTCTTGTTTTGAGATAATTTTTTGTGCAACAACAAGAATATCGCCTTCATTAAGGTCAGAAGACATTAAAATTAATTTAGAAATATCATCAGATGAATCAATCTCTTTTTCAATTGGAACAGGTATAATTTGCAAGTAAGGTATCTAAAGAAATGACCTAAAAAATTGTTTATGCAGTAGGAATGGATTCTAATTCTAATTTGTAGTGTTTGTTAATAATATCCAAAATCTTTGATAGATCTTTTTCTTCCAAAATGGTAGTAGCCAAATCCTTGACTAAATCTTGTGCCCTGTATGCAATTCCCAAACCACAAATATCAAATAATTTTATATCATTTGCACCATCCACAACACAAACAATATCTTCTTTTTTCTCACCCCATTCGGCAATTTTTATTTTTGCAGATTTAGATTTATCAGAGTCAATATTGATTTTCACACCATCAAGTTTTCCATCTTTGAATATCAATTCATTAGAATAAACATAGTCTAATTCCAATTCTTTTTGTAATCTATCCATCATTAACGTAAAGCCACCTGAAACTGCCATTAGTTTCCATCCAGCAGATTTTAAGGCTCGACAAGCTTCTTTTGCACCAGTCATAATTGGTAATGAATCAGATACTTCTTGACAAGTTTTTTCATCAAGACCTTTTAGAGCATTAATACGAGTTTGAAGTCCTTCTTCCCAATTGATTTTTCCTTGAATTCCTTGTTTTGTGATTTCCCAAATCTCTTCTTCTTTGTTAATTTTTTCTGCAAGAATTGGAAGATACTCTTCATCATACAAAACGCCTTCAACATCAAAAATTACTAACAATTGGTTTCTGATTTGCAAAAAAATACTAATTATATTAAAGTTTAAACTTTTTCAAGATCAAAAAAACGTTAGTAATAAATCACCGATCATTGTGATATCTGATATGGGCGAATTAGAACATAAATACGAAGTTGATATTCAATCACGAGAAGGAAGACAAAAACTCCCAGATGATGTAAAAGAGGAATTAAAATCATCAGGAATGATGGATGAGAAAGGAAAATTGAAATTAAAAGGAGTTAGCCCTAAAATGCTTAAAAAAATGAAACAGGAATTTGTAGATTGCCCAGTTTTAAAAGAAGATATTCACTTCATTCAATGTTTTGTTTGCCCAAACTTCCAAAGTAGAGTCATGGGAAAGGTCCTCTGCAAAGGGGATTCACTGTAATAATCAATCAATCTAAAACATTAAGATTCTCACGAAAGGCTCATTAGTTAAATTAATTCTTTGAATGTTAGTTTGAGTAAAGAAGACATTGGAATTACAGTTTCAAAAAAAGAAGATTTCAGTGAATGGTACACACAAGTAGTTCTCAAAGCCAAGCTTGCAGATTATGCTCCAGTTAAGGGACTTATTGTACTTAGACCAGATGGGTATTCCATTTGGGAATCATTAAGAAACACATTTGATAAAAAATTTGCAAATAATGGAATCAGGAATGGATTTCTACCCATACTCATTCCAGAATCATTATTAGGAAAAGAACAAAAACACTTTACAGGATTTAACCCTGAAGTATTTTGGGTTACTCATTCAGGAGACAACGAGATAGGAGATAGACTCGCATTGAGACCAACATCTGAAACTTTAGCGTATACTTTGTATGCCAAATGGATTCAAAGTTGGAGAGATCTACCATTAAAGATTAATTTTTGGAACACTGCATTAAGAGCAGAAATTAAAGGAACAAAGCCATTTCTTAGGACATCAGAATTTTTGTGGCAGGAAGGACATACAGTACACACAACACAAAATGAAGCAGAAGAAGAAGTGATGAAAATTTTAGAGATTTATAAAAAAACTGTGGAGGAAGAACTGGCAATTCCAGTAGCAACAGGAAAGAAAAGTGAGAAAGAAAAGTTTGTTGGTGCAGTATACACAACAACCATGGAATCAATTATGCCTGATGGAAAAGCACTCCAAATGGGCACATCACATTTTCTAGGACAAAATTTTTCAAAACCATTTGAAGTGAAATTTGCAGATAAAGACAATGTAGAACATTTTGCATGGCAAACTTCATGGGGAGTATCTTGGAGACTAATTGGCGCAATGATTATGATTCATGGAGATGATCAAGGGCTTGTTTTACCACCAAGAATTGCCCCAATTCAAGTTGTAATTATACCAATATACAAAAATGATGAAGGTAAAGACAAAGTATTACCCAAAGTGCAAGAAATTAAAGAAACTCTAGAGTCAAAAGACATCAGAGTACATGTTGATGACAGAAGTGAATTATCTCCAGGATACAAATTCAATGACTGGGAATTAAAAGGAGTCCCCATACGAATAGAGATTGGACCTAAAGATATAGAAAAACAAAGTGTTGTTTTGGCAAAGAGATACAATCGTGAAAAATCAAGTTTAGATTTTACAGAAATTGAAAAAATCCCTACAATGTTAGAAGAAATTCAAAGTGAGATGCTAAAAATAGCCAAAGAGCAAGGAAAGAGAAATTCCATAGATATTTCAGACTATACAGAATTCAAATCAAAGATAGAGAAAGGAGGTTTCATTCATGCTCCTTGGTGTGGAAAATTAGAATGTGAAGAAAAAATCAAAGAAGAGACAGGGGCAGATATCAGAGTTATTCCATTTAATAGTGAAAATACAAACAAAAAATGCATGTACTGTCAAGAACAAAGTGTATCTATTCCAATTTTTGCAAGAGGATATTAGAAATCTACCCGCAAATATAATAATGCAAAAAATATAATTTTTCAATAATGGCTTCAAGTTTAGAATTAGAACAAAAAAGACCACTACTAGAACTGTTTAGAGAAACAAGGAGCAGAACACTTGAACTTGTAAAGACTTTGGAGAAAGATGATTTTATTGTTCAAACTGCATTTTTTATGAGTCCTCCAAAATGGCACATCGGTCATGTAAGTTGGATTTATGAAGCAATTATGAGTAAATTGGATAAAAATTATGAATTTTATTCAAAAGAATTTTCAGAATATCTCAATTCTTACTATCAGCAATTTGGAGTGCCACATGATAAAGGATTACGAGGAGTGAGTTCAAGGCCTACAGTTGATCAAATTTTCCAATACTTTAACACAATTAATCAAAGAGTGGAGGAATTTATTGAATCTCAAACTTTGAGTAATGATGCAGCAAGATTAATCACTATGGGATTTCATCATGAATGTCAACATCAAGAGTTATTGACATATGATTTACAACATTTACTTGCAGAACAATACAGACCAATAAGAAAAAACAATATTCCAAAGCAAAATAAAGTTGAAAAAAAATCTGTGGAGATCAAAGGAGGGATATACACAATGGGGTACAATGGAGAAGACTATTGTTATGATATTGAATTACCAGAACACAAAGTGTACATGAATGATTACAAGATAGATGAGTTTCCAGTAACAAATCAACAATATTTAGAATTCATCGAGGATGGAGGATATGAGACATACAAATATTGGTTGTCAGATGGATGGGAGAAAGTTAAAGAAAATAAATGGAAAACCCCAATGTACTGGGAAAAAATCGATAATGAATGGAATGTAAGAGACTTTTTAGGAATTAGAAAAATCAATCCAAATGAACCTGTATGTCATGTGAGTTACTATGAAGCAGATGCATATTGTAATTGGGCTGGAAAAAGGCTCCCAACTGAAGCAGAGTGGGAAAAAGCAGCTTGTTGGAATGAAGAAAAACAAGAAAAAACAAGATATCCTTGGGGAAATGAGAGCCCAACTGAAGAAAAAAGTAATCTTCTTGAATCATACTATTGGGGATGCACTGAAATTGGAACATACCCAAAAGGAGTTAGCCAATCAGGATGCCAACAAATGATTGGAGATGTATGGGAATGGACAGCCTCAGAATTTACTGGGTACCCTGGATTCAAAACAGGATTTGATGAGTACAATGACAAATGGTTTACAAACCAAAAAGTCTTGAGAGGGGGATCATTTGGAACTCCAAAAATGTCAATTAGAGGAAGTTACAGGAATTTCTTTAGATTAGATGAACGATGGTTATTTTCAGGCTTTAGATGTGCAGAAGATATCTAATTTTTTGATACCAAAGTTAGTGAAAAATGCTTGTTAGTATCTAACCATGTATGTTTAATTTCAAATCCTGTACTAGTAAGTAATTCATGAATTTGAGATAATCGATATTTATGAGAATACTCAGTATGAATTAATTCATCTTTTTCTAAATTCAATAAAAGATTAGATTTGGATACAATAACTGATTGATTTACAAGTGATTTTAGATACATCTCAATTCGTTGTTCTTCTTCATTGTAAATTGCATGATGTTCAAAATTTTTCAAGTAAAAATCAGCATCAAGTTCATCATTAATTCTAGAAAGGATATTAAGATTAAATTCTGCAGTTACATCTTGAGAGTCATCATATGCAGATTCCAAAATTTGTTTGTCTTTTACTAAATCCAATCCAATCAAAAAGAGATCGCCTGATTTCATTGTAGAATTTATTTTCTGTAAGAATTCGTAACCATCATTTGGAGAAAAATTACCAAAACTAGAACCCAAAAAGATAATCAGATTTTTCTTATCATCAAAATTCTTAAGAAATTGTAAACCACCTTCATAGGTATCAATAATACCAGTAATGTTCAATCCAACATAGTCTTTCAATAATTGCTCAGAGCTTTCTGTAAGAATTTCAGAGATATCTATTGGAAAGTATTCAGTTGTTTTTTGTAATTTTGTAAAGATATCAAGAATTAATCTAGTTTTTACAGAGGTCCCACTACCAAGTTCTACCAATCGGAAACTTTCATCAATGTAGGATGGTAATTCATCTTGTAATTTCTTAAGTATGGTGATTTCAGTTCTTGTAGGATAGTATTCAGGCAAAGAACAGATTTTTTCAAATAAATCTGAGCCTTTTTTGTCATAAAAAAACTTTGGATGAATAGATTTTGAATCTCTATTCAAGCTAGAATAGATTTCTTCTGCAAATGTTTTCTCAATTTTTGTAGCATGTGGTTTAAAGTATTGAAGATTAGATGATACTATGTATTTTTTATAATCAAGATTTTTTTGAAGGGTGTTGCTCAAGTATTAAAATCGTATTTAATTGACATAAATGCTTTATCCTAATTTTTTACGCACAAATCATATTTCTTGATATACTTCTTCATTCAACAGTAACAAGTGGATGAAATACTCAGAGTAGAGCATTTGAAAAAACATTTTACAAAAAAAGGATTGTTTGGTTCAAAATCAAACACAGTTAGAGCCACAGATGACGTATCATTTTCTATTAAAAAAGGAGAAGTATTTGTGTTGGCAGGAGAATCAGGTTCTGGAAAATCAACTATAGCAAAATTAATTCTTAAATCAATTCAACCAGATTCTGGGAAAATTTTTTTCGAAGGACAAGAAATCAATGATGAGAAAAAGAATTTAGAAAAAATTAGAATGAATTGTCAGATGATCCATCAAGATCCATATGATTCCATAAATCCAAGAATGCGAATTGGAGGGATTGTATCAGAACCACTTGAGATTCACAATATTGGAAATAAAGATGATCGATTGAAAAGAGTCATTGAAGTGTTACATGAAGTAAAATTAGAACCTGCTGAAGAGATTGTGAAAAAATACCCACACATGCTATCAGGAGGGCAAAGACAAAGAGTGGTCTTAGCAAGAGCATTAGCATTAAAACCAAAAGTGATCATAGCAGATGAACCAGTTTCAATGTTAGATGTATCAATCAGAGCAGAAATGCTTGAATCAATGCAGGAATTGCAGAAAAAATATAACATTTCATTTGTCTATATCACTCACGATTTAGCTACAGCCAGATATTTTGGTCAAAAAATTGCAATTTTGTATCTTGGTAAAATCGTAGAAAGTGGACCAATTAACAAAGTGTTACTAAATCCAAAACACCCATACACACAAGCACTAATTGATGCAATTTCAGAACCAGATCCTGAGAATCTCCATAGAGAAAAGAAAATCAGGATAAACGAACCATCAGATATTGATGTGTATCAGGGATGTAGATTTAGGGCAAGATGCCCATATGTGATTGAGAAATGTAAAGATGAGCCTAATTTAGAAAAAGTTGATGATGAGCAGTATGCTGCATGTTATGTAAAACTAGACTAGGAAGTTCTAACAGATGGCATTCGTTTGTCTTTGTAAGTGACAACATGTGAAACCCCATTCTTTGGAAAAACACCATAGATCAGTTTTGCTTTTTGTATAACAGAATCTTTTAGCGATACTAAGATGAATTGACTTTCTTTAGATCTTTCTTCTAAGATCTTTGCAAGTTTTTCAGAGTTTGGGGCATCAAGGTGTGCATCGACTTCATCAAACAGGTAAAACGGAGAAGGTTTTAGTTTTTGAAGTGCAAGTACAAATACAATTGCAGCCAATGTTTTTTCACCACCACTAATGGATGTAGATTCTCTTTTTGGTTTATTTGGGAATTGAATTAAATAAGATATTCCAGAATTAAATATGTCATCTTCATTTTGTAATTCCAACCAAGCATTTCCATTAGTCATTTTATTGAATATTAAACGAATTTCTTTATCTACAGTATCAAATGCATTCAAGAATGTTTGTCGTTTGTCTTTTTCAACGTCTTCAAGGAATTTTATGATTGAATTTCTTTCCTCCTCAAGGGAATTCTTTCTTGAAGACATTGAACGGTATCCATATGAAACTTCAAGATAGGTTTCAGGTGCCTTTGCATTTAATGCATTAAGAGAAGCCAACTCAGCAGAAAGCCCCTGAACAATAGGTTCAACGTCAAAAGTTTCCATGTCTTTATCAAAGCCAAAGGCAGAAAGAATTTGCTTTAATTTAGATTCGTTTTCTGTTAAATCATGTAAATCATGATTCAGTGAATCAGATTGACGCTCCAGTAGGCTAATTTGTTTTGTCAAGTCTCTATCTTTTTCAGATAAAATTTTGAGTTTATCATCATATTCTTTAAGTTGTCCAATAGAAGAACCAGAAGTAGCAATAAGTTCTTGTTCTTTTTCTCTTAATTTTACAAGAATTTCACTTTTTGGTTCTTTTTGTTTTTCTAATGCTTGAATCTTTAATTCTAGTTCTTGATGTTCTAAATTCAAAGAATTTTCTTCATCATAAAGTCGTTTAGATTGCGATTTCTTTCTATTATCTTCAGTTTGTAGAACTGTTAGTTGAGAAGATTTATCACGATACTCATTCATGATTGTGGTGTATAGTTTCTCAAGATCTACTTTCTTTACATTAATTTTAGATAACTCAGTTGCAATACGGGTTTGTTCTCCGCTAGCATAATTTTCTTCAACAATTGCAATACGTTCATGCAACGATTCAATATGAGATTCATTTGTAATTATTTCTGATTCAATGTGTACATTTCTGGAAGTTAATTCAGAATTTCGTTTCATTAGTTGTTCTTTTATGTTCATTATTGAAGTAATTCTTGATTTCAAATTTGTATAATTTTCATTTGTTGAGGTTAGAGAGTTTTCAGAAATAGAAATTCTTTCATTATAGGATTGAATTGAATCTTCTAATTTTTTCAATGAATGTTTTTTCTTTAACAAATATTTTTTAATAAAACTAACAGATTGAGATAGACCATCAATATCACTACTCATTGAAATTAATTTTGTAAGTTTTGAAATCTTTGAATTAATATCAATTACAACAGTGCCACCTTTTGCTGCAATATATTCACCATCCAGGGTTACTGCCTTGTATCCTAATTGAGATACATTATAGGCAGATTCTCTATTTTCTGTAAGGATAATATTTCCAAATAGGAATGTTTTGAGCGCAGAATACTCAGAATTGCAGGTAACATGATCAGCAAGAACACCTATCACACCAGATTCTTTTGGAATAGTCAGCTTGAATTTTGGAATAGCATCAAGTGGAATAATCTTTAGTTTTGGGAGATTTTTACTTCTAGCAAATTCTGCAATTCCAAGTAGAGTTGCAAAGTCTTTAACAACAATTGCCTTTATCCAATCAGAACTCACAGCTAAAATAGAACGCTCATATTTTTTGTCCCATGAAATCATTTCATACACTAAACCTTGAATACCAAGTTTGTCTGCATCCTCTTTTAATTTTGCAACAGTATAATCTTCATGCATAAACCCCTTGACAGTTTTGATTTTTGATTCATAATGAGTTGCAGCTTTACTTGATTTATCTAAGATTAACCCCCATTCTTCCATGTCATTGTGTATCTTTGATTTTTTTTCTTGTAATTTTGCAATTCTAGATTTTAGTTCAGCAATAGTGGAATCATTATTTTTCATCATTGATTCAAATTTTGATTGAGATGAAGTTAGATTTACAAGTCCTTGTTCTAATTCTGTAAATTTAATAGAATTTGCTTTAATTTTAATTTGAGAATCTTCTTTTTCATTTAGGGATTTAGAAAGTTTGAGTTTTGATTCATTTAGTTGATCAGTAAGAGTCTTTATCTTATTATCAATTTCAGATTTTTTAGCTGCAACATCAGATTGCTCTGTAAGAATTTGGTTTCTTTCAATGTCAACAAGTTCTAAATCTTTATTGATTTTATTCTTCTTGAGATTTGTTTCTTCAATTGATTCTTTTATTTTTAAAACTTGAGTGTCAATATCATTAGTAGTGTTTTTAATTTCTTCTAACTCTGTTTTTATTTCTGGAATTCTATTAGCAAGTTGTTCTATTCTTTTCTTTGATGCAGAGATTGCAGTATTATCAATTTCATATTGTTCCATTGCAGAACTTATTTCCGCATCTAGCGATGCTTTTTCTTGATTGTAATTATTGGCTTCAGCCATTGACTTTGCTTTCACAGTCTCCAAGGCACCAATCTCAGTTCTTAGAGTATTCCTTTCACCATCAAATTGTGTAATTTCAGTAGTTATGTCATGTAAAGTAGATTCTTTTGAGGTTTTTTGGCTTGAAACGACCTTCATTTTATTTGCAGCAGCTATTGCTTTGTAACGATTAAGTTCACGTTCTAAAATATCATGACGTAATTTTTGATTTCTTTCCTCTTCAAGCTCATCAATTCGCTTTTTGATTTCACCCATTTTTGCAGCTGCAATTTCAAATCTTCTATCAGCCTCATCCAATTGTTTTAGAGATTCTGTCTTTTTTTCATCAAAGTAAGATAGTCCAATCAAATCCTCAATAGTTTGTCTTTTTTCTTCAGAGCTAAATTCAGAAATTCTAGTTACAGTTCCTTGTTGAACTGCATTGAGTTGTCCTAAACCTGCATTTGCCATATCAAGTAAATCAAGAATTTGACTTCGAGTTGTTTTCTTTTTGTTAAGATAGTATATGCTTTCACCAGTTTCATTCATTTCCCTTGTAATCTCAACAATGTCAGAATCTACAGGGATTTTTCGATCAGAATTATCAAAGTGGACACTAGATCTTGCCATTTTAACTACACCGCGATGATTTCCTTCTATATCATGAATTAGTGATCGTAATTTATCAACTCTCATCATCTTAGGTTTATTTTCACCCATTGCAAAAATAATGGCATCCAAGATGTTACTTTTACCAGAACCGTTTGGGCCAGAAATGGATACAAGTCCAGGTTCAAACTGAACAGTAGTATTCTTAAATCCAAATGATTTGAATCCAAAAATATCAACTTTTTTAACATGAACCAATAGCGATCTTTATTCAATAGGTCGGATAATCGATGGTTAACAAGTTTAGTTGACATAATTGCGCAATTTTTCTTGTTTCATTATGATATTTTTCGTAGCGATGTGAATTGTTAGTGAGTGTTTTTTAGAATAAAATGTACCTAATTGTGCCTACATATGATTATGAAGTTTTTCTAGATTCAAATAAATTTCAATGATTATTCCCCAGCAACAAACTTTTCACATGCAGTTTTTGCTGCAACATCAGAAGTTTGTTCTATTGGATGTTTCATCAAATAAGCACTTGCAGGTTTGATTGGTCCGCCAACTCCCCTATCAAGGGCAATTCTTGCCAATCTGATTGCATCAATTACGATTCCAGCAGAATTTGCTTTATCATCGACTTCTAAACGAACTTCCATATTGTATGGGATGTTTGCCCATTGGCGACCCTCAATTCTCATAAACATGAGTTTTGTATTACCTAAAAATGGAATAAAATCAGAAGGACCAACATAGATTTGATCATCATCTAGTCTTTCTTTAAGTTGACTTTGAACACTTTCGGTTTTAGAGATTCTCTTTGAGGCTAGTCTATCTTGTTCTTTCATGTTTAGAAAATCAGTGTTTCCACCAACATTGATTTGATATGTTTTTTCAATTTTGGTTCCTCTATCACTACATAATTTAGCCAAGGTTCTATGCACTATAGTTGCACCAACTTGACCTTTGATATCATCACCAATACAAGGAATGTTTTTTTCTTCAAATTTTTTGGCCCATGCTTCATCAGATGCAATAAACGAAGGTATACAATTTACAAAAGCAGTATTTGTGTCAAGACAGATTTGAGCCCAGAACTCAGTTACTTTATCAGAGCCAACAGGCAAATAAGATACAATAACTTCAACTCCAGTATCTTTGAGTACTTGTTTTACTTCATCAGCAATCTGTTCAGTAGTTTTAGAACTTTGAATTGGCTTAATTCTATTTTCTACCCATACTCCAACCCCATCTAAGATAGGACTTTCATAGACTTTGGCATCTGTTTTGGGCATTTGATCTTTTGGGATCCAGTCAACCATGTTTGGATATTCATAAATTGCTTCATTGAGAGGTTTTCCAACTTTGTTTTCACCCACATCAAATCCACATACAAAATCAATATCATGAATTCCATACCCAGCTAATTTTTCATGAATAATTCCAGTAACCTCTTGAGAGGGATTTTGTCGATAGTATTCAATTCCTTCAATTAATCCAGAAAAACAATTACCAATACCTACTAAACCAACTTTGATTCTACTGCCCATCTAAAAAGTGGTGCCATTAAGCGGGTTAAAAGTTTTCTTAGAAAAATGGTACAACGATTTCAATTAAGACAGAAATTTATACTCGCCAACAACGATTGAAATTATGATAGAACCAGGCCCTCCAGTTAAAGATATAGAGATTGATTCAACTACATCAATAGAAAAAATATTTGAAGAGTTATCTAAATCAGGAGGATTTGAATCAGTAAACCTAGCAGACGGATTAGACATTTTAACAAAAATGATTTCAGATGATCAATGTCTTAGATTCATTTCATTTGTAGCAGCTGTAATGTCAACAGGGTTAAGAGGAATCATCAAAGATATGATCAAAAATAAATGGTTTGATGTTGCCATGGTAACTTGTGGATCATTAGATCATGATATTGCAAGACATTTTTCACATTACAAAACAGGATCATTTACAATGGATGACAAAGAGTTAGCAGATCAAGATATTCACAGATTAGGAAATGTACTTGTGCCTATGGAAAG
Source organism: Candidatus Nitrosopumilus sp. (assembly GCA_028439805.1). Classification (GTDB taxonomy): domain Archaea; phylum Thermoproteota; class Nitrososphaeria; order Nitrososphaerales; family Nitrosopumilaceae; genus Nitrosopumilus. Next base: position 41,750 of record JAMHKW010000002.1, read on the forward strand.
TTATGGCCCAATCATTGAAGAAAAAATACAGTCATTTTTAGAAAAAGAATATCAAAACGGAACAAGGGAGATGAGTACTGCGGAAATATGCAAAATGATTGGAAAACATTTGGGAGAAGACTCGTATCTTTATTGGGCATACAAAAATGATGTTAGTGTAATAGTTCCAGGAATTATGGATGGAGCTGTAGGAAGTCAAATTTGGATGTTCACACAAAAACATAGTGATTTTAAATTAAACATAGTAGGAGATTCAGAATTGCTTTCTGGTTTAATTTTCAAAGCGAAAAAATCAGGCGCATTTATGATTGGAGGAGGAATTTCAAAACATCACACATTATGGTGGAATCAATATAGAGATGGATTAGATTATGCATTTTACATTACAACTGCACAAGAATTTGATGGAAGTCTTAGTGGAGCACTAGTCAAAGAGGCAATTTCATGGGGAAAAGTTACACAAAATGCAAGACAGACAACATTACATGCAGAAGTGACAACAATATTGCCATTTATCTATGCAGCACTTGTTTCAAAATTAAAAAAATAGATTCAAAATTAGATAAAAACTATTATCCTATCAATACAAAAATTATTCATTGTCTTCAAAAATTAGAATTAATGAATTAAAATCAATAAATTTGGAAGGAGGGTATCTTATTGATGGATTCCCATCAGTAGGATTTAGTAGCGCAATTGCAACTGAATCAATGATACATACATCACAGTTTGAATTAGTAGGAAATATTGATTCAGATAGTTTTCCACCAATTAGTGTAATTAAAGATGGTGGGCCAAACTATCCAACTAGAATTTTTGTTAATGAAGATTTGAAGGTAGGAGTATTTTTGTCATATCTAACTCTTGATCAATCATTGCACAGAGAGGTATCTAATACAATGCTAGACTGGGCAAAGAAACACAAAATCGGATTAATTGTTAGTAGTGTTGCAGTCAAATCACCAGACGGTAATGAAGAAATGATGGGAATTGGAAGCACAGATGCAGCTAGAACAAAAATTAAAGAAGCAGGTTTGAAAGTTTTAGAACATGGAACAGTACCAGGGATTCCAGCAATGTTGTTAAATGAAGGAAGTACAACAGGTCAAGACGTAATTGTGATAATTTTTTATACAGATGGAAAAGGCCCAGATTTTAAATCAAGTGCACAACTTTGTATTGCAATGTCTAAATTAATTCCTGGAGCTTCATGTAACATTCCATCATTACAACAAGAAGCAGAAAAAGCTGAAAAGACAATTAAAGAAACAGAAGAGGAATCAAAACATCTAAAAGATTCTATGTATAGGTAAAAAAATTTAATTGTATTTATCCCATAACTAAAAGATAATATCAAAAGATAATGGTTCAGATCCTTGAATTTGCAATACTAGTCATCGTAATTTCAGCATCAGGAGTTATGGCACCTGGACCTCTTTTTGCAGCAAATGTATCGTATGGATTAAGACAAGGCACAAAAGCAGGTTTGAAAATGGCAATTGGTCATACAATTGTTGAATTACCATTAGTGATTCTATTAGGAGTAGGAGTTTTTTCTTTAGAAATATTTCCAGAGTTTAGAACTATAATTTCCATTTTTGGAGCAATTACACTTTTTGTATTTGCAACAATTCAGATTAGAACAATATTTGTAAAAAAAGAAAACAACTTTTCAAATTTAAAACAAGGTCCATTATTTACAGGAATTATACTAAGTGCATTAAATCCATTTTTCATAATTTGGTGGTTAACTATAGGATTCAAATTAATTTCAGATGCAATGTTAATGTGGGCATTTGCAGGTATACTAATCGTATTTGTATTACATATTTGGATGGATTTTGCATGGTTAGGAATAGTTGCATTTCTTGCATCAAAAAGTTCAAAAATTCTGTCTAACAAAAATTATAAAATATTGATGATAGTGTTAAGTGGAATGTTAGTTTATTTTGGAATTAGATTTTTGACAGAATTATTTCCTTAACCACAATCTAAAATTTCTATTTGAGGTTCACAATCATCATTAAACAAATCAATTTTCTCAACTATAATTTCACAGAATTCAGGTTCTAAAGATTTCTCATATGAAGTGATTTCGTTTAAAATCGTCATATGTTGTATCCCACACGAATACCCAGTAAGACTAATGGAGATTCCAATAATTAAAATTCCAATTGCAAGAAAAATTAAATTTCTTAAACTAGTTTTTTGAAAGATCAATTTCCATTGTAGAAACATTACGCTGTTTTCCATCTTGAGAAGTAAGAGAATCAGATGAAATTCTCACATCACTAATAACATAACCCACTGAATCCATTCTTTTTACAATCATTTGAGATACATCTACAGCTTGTGTGATTCTTTTTCCTCTAGCCTTGATAGTAACAGTCTTTCTTGTAGATAGTTGTGTTAAAGTTGCAGAAACATAAGTCATAATGGGTTTTGTGCCAACGAAAATTATATCACGCTCTTCTGGCGGTTTAGGCGAATCAGATGCATCATCAGTAGATTCTGGTGTTGGTTCAGGTTCTGGTGTTGGTTCAGGTTCTGGTGTTGGTTCAGGTTCTGGTGTTGGTTCAGGTTCTGGTGTTGGTTCAG
>JAMHKW010000020.1:0-8543 GCA_028439805.1 Candidatus Nitrosopumilus sp.
CTTGTTTTAGCTCAACGTTTGATCCGTCTTTTTTTGAGATTTCAAAGTCAGCGCCACAATCAGGACAGGAGACTATTTCTCCAACTGAGGCATCGTCTGGGATGTTTAATGTTGCATCACATTCTGGGCAGTTCATATTTTTGTTGACCTTTTCTTTTGTAATTTATTAGCTTCTGTTGATTGCATTCCCCATAATTCCACAAATCCTTTGGCTAATCTTTGATCAAATGTTGATTCTGATCCATATGTTGCAATACTGTGACTATACAACGAGTTCTTGGACTTTCTTCCAACAACTCTTAGACTTCCTTTGTACAGTTTGAGTTTCACGGTTCCTGATACAACATTCTGTGATGCCTCAATAAATCCATCCAAATCTGTTTTGAGAGGATCTTGCCAAAGTCCTGAATACACCAAGTATGCCCATTCATCATCTATCTGAGATTTGAATTTAGTTTCATGTTTGGTGTGAACCATCTTTTCTAAATCTGTATGTGCTTCAATTAGACAAGTTGCTGCAGGGGTCTCATATACTTCACGAGATTTAATTCCTACTACTCTGTCTTCAATATGATCAACTATTCCAACACCTGCTGTACCTGCTTTTTTGTTGATGTATTCAATTAGTTTTTGAGACTCCATTACTTTTCCATCAACTCCAACTGGGATTCCTTTTTCAAATTTAATTTCCAAGTATGTTGGCTTGTCTGGCAAATTTTTTGTTTTTACCCAAATGAATGCATCACTTGGTGGTTCTTTGTATGGGTCTTCTAATACTCCTCCTTCAATTGCACGTCCCCACAAGTTTTGATCAATACTGAATTTCTTTGCTACCGAGTCAATCTCAATTCCATGTTTCTTTGCAAATTTTAATTCAGTAACTCTATCCAAGTTTTTATCTCGAATTGGAGCTATAATTGGAAGATTGGATCCTGCGCGTAATGTGATATCAAATCGTACCTGATCATTTCCTTTACCTGAACATCCATGTGCAAGTGATGTTACTTTTTCTTTTTTTGCGATCTCTAAAACTTTTTCTGCAATAAGTGGTCTTGCAAGTGCTGTTGCAAGACAATATTTTTTCTGATAAAGTGCATTGGCTTTAATTGATGGAAAAATGTAATCTTTGACAAATTCTTTTCTTGCATCAATGTTATAGTGTCTTTTTACACCCAATTTTTTTGCTTTAGCTGCAATTTTTTTATTATCATCTCCTTGTCCAACATCTACTGTTACTGTGATGACATCCATGTCATGTTCTTCTTGTAGATATTTCACAACAACTGAAGTATCTAGTCCTCCAGAAAATGCAAGAATTCCTTTTTGAGTCATAAAGCATCTTTCTCGTCGTATTTTGGAATTTATCTTTTGTGTTAGGCTGAAATTCATTTTTTTCTAAAATATGTTTCTGGCTAGCTTGAGCTAAAATTCGATGATTATTTAACCGCGGAATATAACGCTGTTTTATGCAAATTCGTACGGCAATTTCTGCAGGTATTGTAGGAATTGTACTGTTATCTGTGTTGGGAGTTACTCTAAACTCTAGTGATGCAACTCATGATCCTAAACTTCGTATTGGGTATTTTCCAAATATTGGACATGCTATTCCAATAGTTGGAATAGAAAAAGGATTTTTTCAAAATAGTCTTGGCGATCTAAAAATTGAAACTCGAGTTTTTGATAGTGGACCTCAGGCTATAGAATCTTTATTTTCTAATTCTATTGATATTGCATATGTTGGACCAGGCCCTGCAATTAATGGATTTTTAAATTCAGAGAATAATAACATAAAAATTCTTGCAGGAGCTGCAAGTGGGGGTGCAAGCTTTATTGTTCACCCAAATTCTGAAATAAATTCTGCTTCTGACTTTGTAGGAAAAAAAATTGCTGCCCCTCAAATTGGTAATACACAAGATGTTTCATTACGACATTATTTATCTGAAAATGGGTTAAAGTCAGCTGAAAAAGGCGGATCTGTAATTGTTTACAATATTTCAAATCCTGATATTTATACATTATTTGTAAAAGGTGAAATTGATGGTGCTTGGGTTGCAGAACCTTGGGCCAGCATTTTGGAAATTGAACTTGGAGGTAAACGATTATTTCATGAAGAAGAACTTTGGCCAAACAACGAATTTGCTTCTGTTCTTTTAATTGGCAATACTGATTATGTTGAAAAAAATAAAATATTTTTTATTCCTTTCTTGAATTCTCATCATTCTACTGCAGCTTGGATTGATTCAAATCCTACTGAAACTAGAATTATTTTTAATGATTTTCTGAATTCTTATTTGGGGCAGTCTTTGTCTGATGATATTGTAGATGTTGCATTATCTAATATTACAATTACTGCAGATCCTAAAACTACTTCTGTTTTTATCTTTGCTGAAAGAGCTGACGCATTGGGATATTTGGGAAGAAATGGATATGATTTGTCTGAAATTTTTCCCTACTTTGATATAAATTCAATACCTGAGGAAGATACGTAGATGACTAAGTTAGAAGCAAAAAATATTGTAAAATATTTCAGCCATGAATCTCACAAACTCAAAGCACTAGGTGGGGTTGATCTAAAAGTTGAGGCTGGCGACTTTGTATGTTTGGTGGGCCCATCAGGTTGTGGTAAATCAACATTTTTGCGTATAATTGCGGGATTGGAGACGCCTGATGAGGGTGAAATTCTATTTGATGGTCGTCCAGTTACGACAACTGGACCTGAAAGAATTATGGTATTTCAAGAGGGGGCATTGTTTCCATGGCTTAAGGTCCAAGATAATGTAGAATTTGGATTAAAGATGGCAGGTATTCCAAAAGAGGAACGAGCCAAGATATCTCATAGATATTTGGATATGATGCAATTGACAAAATTTGCTGATTCTTTTACCTATCAACTTTCAACTGGAATGAAACAACGTGTAGCTATTGCTAGAGCGCTTGTAATGGATCCTGATGTGTTATTGATGGATGAACCATTTGCGGCACTTGATGCACAAACTAGAGATTTACTTTTAGTTGAAATGCAGTTAATTTGGGAAAAGACAAAGAAAACAATTTTGTTTGTAACTCATAATGTTGCAGAGGCCACAGTTCTTGGAACCAAAGTAGCAGTTTTCAGCAATCGTCCATCAATTATCAAAAAAGAAGTTGAAAATAATTTCCCACGACCTAGAGTTTCTGAGGATGAATCCTTACTCAAATTTCAACAAGATATTTTAGCAGAGCTTAGACCTGAGGTAAAAAAAAGTAAAGAGTGATTATGATGGCAAAAAATTTCATACCTCATAGAATTGCATTTTATGTTGGAATTGTTGTAGTTTGGCAAATCATATCAATGATTGGGGTCTGGCCTGATAATATCTTCCCTTCCCCATATGAAGTAGCTGAAGATTTAGCATATGGCATATCTGATGGCAGTTTGTTTTATGGTATTGCAACTAGTATGTGGAGATTATCTATTGGGTTAACAATTGCAATTGTTGGTGGAGTTATCTTGGGAATTTTTATGGCAAGAGTTGAGGCTATCAATCAAACTGTTGGTTCTTTAGTATTAGGATTACAATCAATTCCTTCAATTGCATGGGTTCCGCTTGCAATTCTTTGGTTTGGCTTAACTGATGGTGGAATTATTTTTGTTACTGCAATTGGGGCAATCTTTGCAGTTACAATAAACACCTACACTGGAGTCAAAAACATTGATCCTCATTTTATTGAGGCTGCAAGAAATATGGGTGCAAAAGGTAGTCAACTAATCACTGCTGTGTTAATTCCAGCAGCATTCCCATACATGATTTCTGGCTTTAAACAGGGGTGGGCATTTGCTTGGAGAGGTGTTATTGGTGCAGAACTACTATTTTCCTTCTTAGGACTTGGATTTTTACTTAATGCAGGTCGTTCACTTAATGATGTATCAGAAGTTATTGCAATAATGGTTGTAATAATGGGAATCGGTCTTGCAATAGATGGAATTATCTTCAAAAGAGTAGAAAATAAAGTAATGTCTAGATGGGGATTACGATAGTTTTCCTATCTGTGGACTTTCTTTTTTAATTTTTAAAGATACAACAAATGCACATACAATAATTGCAACTGCAAAATACATGACTGTAACATAATCAAATACAAATGCAATACTTCCTGCAACTACAGGCCCTATTACTGTCGCAATTGATAATGTAGAACTAAAGATTCCAGTTGATGTAGAACGTGGATTGTTATCCATTAGATGAAAGTTTCCTCCAATGAATAAAAATGCCCAAGTTGCTCCAACTAGCGCCATAAATGGCATTGCCATCCACCAATCTGTTATTACTGCTAAACCTACAAATACAAATGTCGTACACCCAATTCCAATTTTAAATTTAGTTATATTTGAGATGTTAATTTTACTTGCCATTAAATTCATCAGGATAAATGCAGTAACTGTATTTGCAACATATACAATCGATATTTGATAAAGTTCTGCACCTAACTTCTCCATTAGCATTATCGGAAGAATGGTCCATACAGCTGCTGCTCCAATATGTCTTAGTAATAATGACAAAAACAAAAACTTGTTTTTTGAAATTACTTTTTTTGTAGTTCCTGGTTTTAGTTCTTTTACTTGTGCTGGATTTGGTAACTTGATTGTAAATAATAATCCAATAATAAATGAGGCTGCACTAATCAGGAAAATGAGTTTCAGATCATTTGCAAATCCTGCTGCAGCAATTCCTGCAAGCCATCCTAATGCGTGAAATGATATTACAGTAGCTGCATGCTTTTTTTCAATATTTGCTTCATATGTGTAAGCAATCATTGCAGGAATCATAATTCCACTTGCAATTCCTGCCCCTATTCTTGCCAGAAATAATAATGTGATGTCATCTGCAAAGTAATGCATTCCAAAGGCTGCAGCACATCCTATGAAGCCAATTCTGATGAATTTGAGCCTAGTTCCCTTCTTATCTGAATGTCTACCAAAATAGATTTCAGATAAAATTTGAGCAAAACTAAATGAGGCTACAATAAGTCCAATCTCAAAGATTGAATCTGTAACACCTTTTGCAATAATGGGCATAAACACAAAGACAATTGAGATTCCAGCATGTTGAAAAAAAGTTGCACTACGAACTAGATTATTTACATGTAATTTTTGCATAAATGTACATTAATTGCTCTTTGACCTAATTTCAATATACGCATCACACATCTTAACCCCGTGGATTTTTCTGAAAAGAGTTAAACTGTGCTATATCATTTTGAAATTAAATTGAGCGAAAAAGAACCATTTTTAGATGCAATGCAAAATAGAATCTTGCTTTTTGATGGTGCAATGGGAACTGAAATACAAAAGTATGATCCAAAACCAGAAGATTTTCCAAACAATCAAGATGGATTTAATGATGGCTTGGTAATGACACATCCTGATTGGATTAAACAAATCCATAGAAATTATTTAGATGCTGGAGCTGATTGTATTGAAACAAATTCTTTTGGTTCAAACAAAATAAAATTAGATGAATATGGTTTTGGTGATCAAACAATTGATTTTAACAAAAAAATTGCACAATTAGCATCTGAAGTTTGTAAAGAATATTCAGATAAACCACGATATGTAATTGGCTCTATGGGTCCATCAGGATTCCTTCCTAGTTCAAATGATGCTGATTTGGGACAAAAATCTCTTGATGAAATTCAAGAAGCATTTGAACTACAAGCTGAAGGTTTGATTCTTGGAGGTGTTGATGCATTACTTGTTGAAACAAGTCAAGATATCTTAGAAGTGAAATTAGTAATTGAAGCATGTCATAATGCTATCAAAAAGACTGGCAAAAAAGTTCCAATCATTTCTAATACTACTTTGGATCAATATGGAAAGATGTTACTTGGAACAAATATTCAATCTGCATACACAACTGTTTCTGATATGGGAATTGATGTGTTTGGACTGAATTGCTCAACTGGTCCAATTGAGATGACTCCAAGTGTAAGATGGCTTGATGAACAAAATGAGCATAATATTTTGGTAGTTCCAAATGCTGGTATGCCTGAAAATCAAGGAGGACAGGCAGTCTACAAGATGACTCCTGATAAAATGGGTGAAGCATTAGGTGATTTTCTTAATCAATACAAAAAAGTTCGAATTATTGGTGGATGTTGTGGAACAAGTCCTGAACACATCAAAGTACTAAGAAAAGTAATTGACGAAAAAGCTAACTCTCCCAAGGGTTAAGTATTTAGAAAAACTGATGTGATTTTACACTATTGACAACCCCTAGAGTAAGTTCTGCACTAAAAGCCGTTGATCTAAAACAACTCCCAGCTCCTCTAATTATTGGCGAGAGAATTAACACACAAGGTTCTCGTAAAGCAAAGCAACTTGTTCTTGCTGATGATTATGATGGTTTAATTGATTTGGCAAGAGTTCAGGTTGAAGATGGGGCTCATTGTCTTGATGTTTGTGTTGCAACTACTGAACGTTCTGATGAAAAAGAGTTTATGTTAAATCTAGTTAAAAGATTAAGCTTAGAAATTGATGCACCTCTTGTAATTGACTCAACTGATCCTGAAGTTATTGAAGCATCAATTAAACAAATTCCAGGAAGACCAATAATTAATTCAATTAATCTTGAAGGCGATGGTAGTAGATTTGAAAAATTAGCTCCACTGATGGCCAAGTATGGTTTGCCTTCTATTGCGTTATGTATTGGTCCCAATGGAATGGCAAAAACCCCTCAACAAAAAGTAGATACTGCTGAACTTCTTTATGAAACTGGAAAAAAATATGGATTAAAAATTGAACAATTTATTTTTGACGTCCTTACATTTACTTTGGCAACTGGAGAAGATGAATTTCTTGATGCAGGAAAAAATACTTTAGAGGGAATCCGTCTTGTGAAGGAAAAATTCCCACAATCATTTACAACATTAGGTCTTAGCAACATCAGCTTTGGATTAGCACCATATGCAAGAAAAATTATCAATTCTGTTTTTCTATATCATGCTCTCAAATCTGGACTTGACACCGCCATTGTAAATGCTAAAGAAGTTATTCCTTATAGTGAAATTAATGATCAAGAGCGAAAACTTGCAGAAGATTTAATTTTTAATATTAACCCCAACGCACTGTCAGAACTAATTTCACATTTTGAAAATGTAGATTCTAAAAGTAACACGTCTGCTAAAAAAATTGACGTTGATCCAACATTGCCTCCTGGAATGCGAGCTAATTTTAGAATCGTAAACAGGCTTAAAAAAGGAATTAAAAATGATGTTGTATCTGCAATTGCAGAAAAGTTAGACAAAAATGAACTAATCAAAGATAATGATGGAATTCTATCTTTGGATGCTCCTAAAGAAATTACTCATGATGGTGCAATTAGAACTCTCAATGAAGATTTACTTCCTGCAATGAAAGAAGTTGGTGATAAATTTGGTGCAGGAGAGCTGATCTTACCATTTGTTCTAAAATCAGCTGAGTGTATGAAGTCAGCAGTTGATGAACTTGAAAAATATTTGCTAAAAGAAGAAGGCACAAGTAAAGGAAAACTTGTTTTAGGAACAGTTTATGGTGACGTACACGATATTGGAAAAAATTTAGTAAAAACAATCTTCCAAAATAACGGTTACACTGTATATGATCTAGGTAAACAAGTGCCATTACAAAAATTCTTGGAAAAAATTGATGAAGTCAATCCTGATGCTATAGGCTTATCTGCATTGTTAGTTTCAACTTCAAAACAAATGCAGTTTTTTGTAGAACATGCAAGAAAAAACAACATGACTATCCCTATTCTTTGTGGCGGTGCTGCAATTAACAGTAATTACATTAACCGAATAGCAAAACAAGATGGAATTTATGAGTCTGGTGTATTTTATTGCAATACCATGTTTGAAGGACTCAAAACAATGGATGTTTTAGTTTCAGATGAAAAACCAAAACTTTTAGCTGAATGGAAAGAAAAGATAGAAAATTGGAAGGAAAGATCAACTGCTTCTGTAGACCCAACTAGTCTTCCTAGGAGTAACATTAAACCCGTAACTGCTCCTATTCCTAAAAACATTGGAGAGCCAATTCGTCTAAAGGCAGATCAAATCAAGATGGATCAAGTCTGGAATATGATTGACAAAAAATCATTATTCAAACTATCATGGGGTCTAAGAGGCAAAGCAGGCTCTGAATCAGAGGAAGAACATGAAGAATTGCTAAACCAATGGAAGATTCGAATTATAAGAGAAAAACTCTTTGAGCCTGAAATTGTTTATGGATACTTTAGATGTTCTGATAAATCTGGAAAATTATTTGTTGAAAATCCCACAGGTGATGATGTAGAATTTGACTTTCCTCGTTCTACAAAACCTGAGCACCTTTGTTTAACTGATTATTTTGGCCAAGATGATATTGTTGCATTCCAATCAGTAACTGTAGGAAACAAAGTAGTAGAAAAAATAGAACAATGGAATAAAGAAGACAAGTATACTGATGCTTACTATCTACATGGGTTGGCAGTAGAGGTAGCAGAAGCCCTAGCAGAATGGATAAATCAAAAAATAAAATCTGAATT
>JAMHKW010000020.1:8553-14909 GCA_028439805.1 Candidatus Nitrosopumilus sp.
ATTTGGAGCAAGGTGGACTACGATACAGCTGGGGATTTCCTAGTTGTCCTGATGTATCTCAGCATCATTTAGTTTGGAAACTTTTGCAACCTGAAAAATCTGGAATGACCCTAACTGATTCTGGTCAGATTATTCCTGAACAATCAACTGCCGCAATGGTTGTTCATCATCCAAAAGCACAATACTTTGTACTTTAACTAATTCTTTTTTCTAAAAATTCATTCAAACCATTAAAGTCATTGGGCGATGTAATCAACACATCATTTGTAATTGCATACACTTTTTTTACAAATTCTTCAAATTCTTTACTATATGCTTCTAATTCTAATCCTAAAAATTTAGCTGATTTTTCATTTTTTTCAGACGGAAATAAAATAATTGGAATTATTGAAAATTCTTTTAGATTATCTGAAAGATTTTGAACTTGCTCTACACTTTGAACTACTTGTGTCATGTATCCTTTAGGGTTTGCTTCTATTTTTTTTCTGATTTTAGAAAAATTAGGGTCATTTGAAATTGAAAGATACAAATCAATTTTTGAATCAACCCCATTCTCCCTTAGTTTCTTTACAACAGCGCTTGGGATCTGACCTAAATCTGGTTTTTTAGTTTGTGATGGATCTCCCATGAGTACCAAAATTCCTGAAAAACCTATTGAGATGCAGTTCTCTACAAACTCCAAAATTTCATTTTCACTTTTGTCTCTAACTCTTAGACTAACTGTAATTGGGATGTTTGGAATTTCTTTTCTAATGATCTCTCCAACTTTAATTGGTGATACTCTTTGATGTCCTAACACATTTTCAGTAATATGTATGGCATCACATTTTTTTGAAATAATTTTTATTTTTTCGATAAATTTTGTAATTGATTCATTTGTGTTTATACCTGGTAAAATTTTAGGTGGATTAGCTTCATATCTAATTGTCATATTGTCATTTTTTTTATCTTGGTTAAAACCTTTGAATACTAAAATCAATATGGAATAGTAGGAAAGAAATGAGATGCGTTTGGATGATTTAAAATCAATGCTTTCGAGCCCCATTAATCCCAATATGGAAACAGATGGAAAATACAGATTGGCATCAGTACTAGTGGTAATTTATGGAGAAAAACCCATTGTTGTAATGACTGAAAAACCTAAACATATGAAATTTCATGCAGGTGAAATTTCATTCCCTGGTGGAAAATTAGATGCTGTTGATTCAGATCTTTTACAAACTGCATTACGTGAAACTAGTGAAGAGATTGGACTAACAATTTCTAAAGAACAGGTAACTGGCCAACTGGAACCTGTTGTTACATTAAATTCTAGATTTTTAATTTTACCGTTCATCTCAGTTATCGATGAAATTCCAACGCTTGCATCAAACTCTGAAGTTGAAAAAATTTTTCATATTCCATTAGAACCTTTTTTGAAAACTATGGCACACGATTCGGATCCATCTCATAACTTAATTCAAGAAATGTATACTTTTGAATATCAAAATCAAATAGTGTGGGGGGCTTCAGCTAGAATCTTAAAACAAATCCAAAATCTCTTCAAATTCTGAGATTCATTTAAAAAGAGCTCTTCGTGCCTGAAAATCTATGGCTACACGCAAGTCTTCTCCAAGAAAGATTCGTCTGTTAAAAAAAACAAGACAGACTTCACCTGTACCAGCTTGGATTATTCTCAAAACAAAGAGATCCGTTAGAACAAATCCAAAACGTAGAGCTTGGAGATCAACTGATGTGGAGGTTGGATAGATGTCTCAAGAATTAGAAAGAGTTTATACAATTAATTTAGGTAAAGTCAAACTTTCTCAATCACAACATAGGGCTGTTAGAGCAATTAACATGATCAAAGAATTTGCTCGACATCACATGAAAGTTGAGGAAATTAAAATTGAAGAAGAATTAGCACATAAAATTTGGGAAAAAGGAGTCCGAAGTCCTCCAAGAAAAATTAGAGTTAGAATGAGCAAAACTGATGAAGGTTACATACTTGTTTCACAATATGATGAAGAAGTAGAATCTAAGATAACTCCTGATAAAGAAACCAAAAAAGTTGAAGATACCGTAGAACCTGTTGTTGAAGACACTAAAGTTGAAGAAGCAATAATTGAATCAGTTACTGAAACTAAACAAGAAGATATCGTAGAAAAACCAGCTAACGAAGCTCCAAAGAAAGAAGCTCCAAAGAAAGAAGCTCCAAAGAAAGAAGCTCCAAAGAAAGAAGCTCCAAAGAAAGAAGCTCCAAAGAAAGAAGCTCCAAAGAAAGAAGCTCCAAAGAAAGAAAAACCAGCTAAAGAAGCATCAAAGAAATAGACTTCAAAAAATTATATTTTTTAAAAATTATTTTATTCTAATTGATATAGATCTAATTTACAGTCAATACTGCAATCTGGTGTAGTCCAATCAAGTGTATCTTCTTGTGGAATAATTCCAAGTGGGTCATAGTTATCAAACTTTGTCATTCCTTGAATAGAAGACAACATTACTACTTTAGATTCCTCAGAAGTTGATGTCATGTCTATTTGTGAATTACTTTCATTTAGAATTCCACTTGTGAGATTTGTAATTGAATTTAGTACTCCTACAGGAATATTATTTCCTCCTACTACATACAACATTGAGCGTTTTACAGTATTTGGTGGGGTGTTTCCATAGAGCATTTTTAGTGAATCTCTTAGAGAATCTTCAATATTTTGTCCTTCTTTACTTGTTGTGAGAATGTTTGTTTCAGAAGACATTTCAGATGAACCAAGTGATTCTACTACGTGCATAATTGCAGAGTTTGCAATGTCATAGCATGCTTTAGGACTCAAATCTGGGTTACTCTCAAGTAGTGAATCGTTATCAAGTACAATTGTACATTCAGAGTTTTCTCTAATTCTTTTTAGGGATATTCCAGAATTGAAAATTCTATCTTTTTCATATTTGAAAGGCATAACTGCAAATGAAATCACTCCTTTATCGGATTCTTTGCACATCTCTGATACTACGGGTGCTATAGCTGAACCTGCTTTTCCCGCCAAGTTGCTCATCAGAATTATTGTGGAATAGCCTGTAATCTTTGATTTTATTTCTTCAGCAACCTTGTATGTTGAGCCTCTGATTAATTGAACAGATGGATTAACTACTGAATCTGTTGAAACATGAATAGATGGATTCTCTGCTGAGAAGTCTTTTGTATCATTGCTAATTATTAGACAATCAGAATTAATGGAATCTTTTGCTTTAAGTGCTAATTTTGAGCCTACACCGCCTAAACCTATGACTAAGGTTGGTTGTTTTACTTGGAAACTCATTTCTGATCTTATTTTCTGATTTAGATAAAAAACCTTCTTACGTTTTTTTAATCAAATTTTAGATCGAAAAAATTTAGCTTGCGATCTTTCCAATGAGTCTTTTTACAGTAGCATCTGTGATTTCAACTATGTGTGATTGACCTATCTCTACTTGGTCTCTAACAAATACAGGCTTGTAAGCAAAGTTTCTACCTTTGATGCCTTCATCTGTCTTTTCATCAAATAGTACTTTGCCTCTCCAACCGATCCATTTTTGGTTACTCTCAATTGATAATTTACTGATCTGCTCAAAAATTGTCTTGCTTCTTCGTTTAACTTCTGCAAAATCAATTTGTTCTAATTCTGCAGCATCAGTACCTGGTCTTGCACTATATTTTGATAGATTTACTACATCTGGTCTTGTTTCATCAAGAAGTTCAACTGTTTTTTGAAAATCCCTTTCAGTTTCTGAAGGAAATCCAACTATAATATCAGTTGAAATGGTAAAGTTCCCAAATCTTTCTTTTACTTTTTTCACAATTTCTCTGTAAGTGTTAGAGGTGTGACCTCTTTTCATATCATTGAGTACTTTGTCACTCCCACTTTGTACCGGAATGTGAAGAAATTTGAAGACCTTGTCACTGTCAAAAGATTTTATCAATTCTTCTTTTATTCTTGGCATATACATTGGGTTCATCATTCCAACTCTAATCATAAATTCATCTGGAATTTCTACGACTGCATTTACTAGTGATGGTAAGTCTGTTCCAATGTCAAATCCATAACAACCATTATCTGTAGATGTTAACCATACTTCTTTACATCCATCTTTGATTTCTGTTTGGACTTGTCTTACAATATCTCCTAATCTATAACTTGAAAGATCCCCTTTGGATAATTTGGTTTGGCAAAATGTACATTCACTCAAACATCCACTTGCTATTTCCACAATTCCTACCACTGGATTTAGTCTAACTTTTGGAAGCCCTACTTTTGATAAATCTGAATCTTCTAAGGCAACCTGTTTTGTACCATTTAATGTTGAATTAATCACCTGTAGTGTTTTACCTAAAGAATTAGGTCCAAGTAGACTAGCATTTTCAACAAATTTTTCAACAGTACTCCTTTCTGCTTTTGGAAAGCATCCTGCAACAATTAGTGGTTTTGATTTTAATGATTTTATTCTATACATCATCTTGTTTGCTGTTGCATCTTTGACTGAGCATGTAACTACGACATTCAGATCAGATTCTGAAGAATTATCCACTAAAGTATGCCCTCCATTTAAAATCAACCCTGAAATCATTTCTGAATCTGCAAAGCTTGCAGAACATCCGTAAGCTTCTACGAAAATCTTTGCCATACTCTATCTGAACAATGAGTCGATTTCTTTGTTACTCAATAATTTTTTTGAAACAACTAATTCTCTGATAGTCTTTCCTGTTTTCAGTGATTCTTTAAAGAGTTCTGCAGATTTGAGATATCCTATTTTTGGAGTTAGTAATGTAACAATTACTGGGCTATTTTCAATGTCTTTACGTAACTTGTTTTTGTTTGCACTAAGTCCATCAATTAGATTTGCAGAAAATATTGGCAAGAAATTTTTGAGCATATCTGTTGATTCTAGCATACACTTTAACATTCCAGGTAACATGACATTTAGCTCAAATTGTCCGCTTTGTGCTGCATAAGAAACTGCTGTATCATTTCCAATTATGTTAAAACAAATCATGTTCATACATTCAGCTAAAGATGGGTTTACTTTTCCTGGCATAATTGATGATCCTGCATGCACTGCTGGAATTCCAAGTTCTGCCAATCCTGCAATTGGACCTGATGCCATTAGTCTGATGTCGTTTGCAACTTTTCCAATTTCTAATGCCAAGTTTCGTAAAGAACTTGATAAATTTGCAACTGCAAACTTGCTTTGTAAGCTATATTGCATATCTTTTTCAGGTTTTAGTGGAAGTTTTGAAATTTTTCCAAGTTCTGTTATTGCAATCTTTCTATAGCCTTTTGGTGTGTTTGCACCTGAGCCTACTGCTGTTCCTCCAAGTGCAACATTCTGCAATTCTTTTTGTGAAGCAACAATTTCGTTTCTAGCTTTAGTAATTGATGTTACATACGCTGCAAATTCACTACCTAATGTTACTGGTAATGCATCCATTAGATGTGTTCTTCCAATTTTTTTAAATTTTGAAAATTGTTTTGCCTTCTTTGATAGTGATTTTATTAAAGTATCAACAGCTGGAATTGTTTCTTTAAGATTCATCAAAATTGCAACATGCATAGCAGTTGGATATGTATCGTTACTTGACTGTGACATGTTAACATGATCATTTGGATGTAAGAATTGGTACTGACCTTTCTTTTTATGTAATATTTCTAATGCAACATTTGCTATTACTTCATTAGAATTCATGTTAAATGCAGTTCCTGCGCCCGAATTTATCATATCTACTACAAACTGATCAACATATTTTCCAGCTAGGATTTTGTCACATGCAGATATTATGGCTTTTCCACGCTTTGTATCGATAACCTTTGTTTTCATGTTTGCAACTGCAGCAGAACGTTTTATCATTACAAAGGACTTTATCAAATTTTCATGACTTTTGTTTCCTGTAACATGATACTGTTTAATTGCCCTTCCAGTAAATGCCCCATAGTATGCATCTGTAGGGATTTTGATTTTACCTAGAGAATCTTCATCTAATCTAAATTTCATATTAATTTAATTCATCAATTACCTATTATTCATTCTTTTTAAGACACTTTCATAATTTACTACTTTTGGGAATGGGAATTATTATATAGGAATCCTAATTGTCGATGCTTATGAATAAGCGTATTAGTATGCTCTTTACTATTGCAGCAGTCGCTGTAATGGGAGCGACCTTATTCGGAAGCACATACACACAAACCCAGATTGCTGGACAATCACTAGATGTTAATAAAATGGACATCGATGTAATTGAACAAATCCATCAAATGGGCGGTTTACAACTTGTAATGCCTCAAGCATTCGCAGAAACTGATTGTGGTGCACTTGCAGATACTGGACGCAACGTAGTTGAGTTCAAT
>JAMHKW010000020.1:14919-16835 GCA_028439805.1 Candidatus Nitrosopumilus sp.
AAAGTGTTGAACTTCCAATTATGGGAGGAAAAACTTACAACGCCATGACCTTTAGTGGACAAGTCCCAGGACCAACACTAAGAGTTACACAAGGTGATGTAGTTCAAATGACACTTTCAATTCCAGCTGATGAAGTTACTGGACACGGTAACGACATGCACGCATCACAAATAACAGCATTGGCTTTTGACTCCATTAATCCGGGAGAGACAAGTCAATACTGTTACATCGCTGAATCCGCAGGGGTTTTCAAATACCACTGTTCTGGTGTTCACTTAATTGGAATGGACCAACACGTATTTTCCGGCATGTACGGAATTGCAATTGTTGATCCTGCAAATGGATACAAGAAATTAATGGTCGAGAAGACAAGCGGTAGTGGTGAACTTGATAGAATGTTCTACGATGCAGATGCATTAGAGTTCCAACTACAATTCAACCAGTTATACCTTACACCTGAAGGCAACTATGATGCAGGAGCAATGTTCCAACATCATAACACTGCAACAGTTGTTAATGGTATCCAATTTGGTTATGTTCCAAACATGTTACACAACATCCTTCTAAAGGGTGATGCAAACAAAAACATCTTTGTCGCACAACCATGGAATGGTCTTGAAAACAAACAAACACAATCACAACTATTGTATGTTGAAAATAATCAACACGTGAGACTCTTTGTTGAGAACCACGGTAATGAGCCATTGTTTTTCCACATTGTTGGAGAAATCCTTGACAGAGTTACACAAGGCAATAGAGTTCAATCCGCAGCAACTGAAACATGGTTACTCGGAGGTTCACAGAACATGATTGTTGATTTGGTATTTGACGAACCAGGAGCTTATGCCCTCGTAAACCACGACTATGCAGCAATTTACACTGGCGGTATTGGTCTATTCGTTGCAGGTGATCCATTTGGATTAAACCCACGATTGATTGATGCAGGTATCTTAACTGATCCTGTTCCATCATATGCATATGCATTAGGCAACCCAAGTGATGCTGTCCCACCAATGGGAATGAACAGTATTGCACATCCAGCAGTAAACATTCATGGTCTTTACACTGATGCAGTTGCTTCTGAAATGGCAGATGCAGGTATGATTCCTTTATGGGATGTAATACCAACATTACCACCAGTACCATAGATAGGTACTACATTCAATCTTTTTCTATTTTTTATTATTTAACTCATAATGATTATATTCGGTAAATAATGAAAATCATTTATGAGTTTTGAAGATTCTGTTTTAATTTGCGATGAAGTAGATCCAATTTTGAATAAAATTTTAGAAGATAATGGTTTGAAAGTTTCTTATGAACCAACAATTACTGCTGAACAAATTCTAGAAAAAATTTCTAATTTTAATATTGTAATTGTTAGAAGTAGAACAACTATTACTAAAGAGATGATAGAAAAAGCAGAGAATTGTAAAATTATTGCACGTGTTGGTGTGGGTCTTGATAATGTTGATCAAGATGCAGCTAAAGCAAAAAACATTCGTGTCATTAATGCAGTAGAAGGTGCAATGAATGCCGTAGCTGAATTAGTTTTAGGGTTAATGTTATCTTTGGCAAGACAGACTGCTAGAGGTGATAGAGCAATAAGAAATAAGCAATGGCTCAAAAAAGAACTAAAGGGAACAGAACTTAGAGGAAAATATCTTGGAATTGTTGGTTTAGGAAACATTGGAAAAAGACTGGGAAGACTTGCTCGTGCACTTAATATGAATATTATTGGATATGATGTAGTTCCAATTGACGAGGAATTCTCAAAAGAAGTTGGTTTGATGAAATCTGATTTGAACACACTTTTGCAAAGCTCTGATTACGTTTCAATACATGTTCCATTGTTAGATTCCACATATCATCTTCTTGATGCACAAAAAATGTCTACAATGAAAAACACTGCAAAA
>JAMHKW010000021.1:0-16575 GCA_028439805.1 Candidatus Nitrosopumilus sp.
ATGCAATTTACCAGTTTGAATTAAAATCATTAGAATTGTTAGAGGTAGGCTCTAGTGAGGCTGTAGATGATTCAGAAGAATAAATCTAGTCTTTTGTAGAATCTAATTGCTTTTTGAAAGATTTTCCTAGTATTGGATTGATAAAGTAAGGAAATGTATTTTTCATCCATACTGCACCACGTACTACAGATGGAACTATAATTTCCAGTCGTGGGGAGTTTGCTGCCTTTAGAATTGTTTTTGCTACAGTTTTTGAACTAAGTGATGTTGGTGAATATTTTGGCATCTTTTCAAATGAAGGATGATCAAAAAAGTCTGTTCTAACCATAATTGGGCTAACAACAGTAATACCAACTCCAGTGTCTTTTAGTTCGTGTTTTAGACCCTCTGAAAATCCCAACATTGCAAATTTAGATGCACAGTATGAAGCGATTCCAGGCAAACCAAAGCTTGCAGCAACAGATGCAACATTTACTATATGACCAGATTTTTTTTCTATCATTGATGGAAGAAAATTTTTGATGCAGTAAATCATACCAAAGTAATTAGTTTCCATCTGTGATTCTATTTCTTCTATAGTAAGATTAGATACAGAGCCATAAATTGCAAATCCTGCATTATTTACTAGGATATCAACTGAATCAAATTTTTCTAAAACCGTTTTTGACATTTCTTTTACTTTATCTTTTTTTGAAACATCACATTGACATACTAGGGTAGATACAGAAAATTCTTTTAATTCATTAGCAACTAGTTCAAGTTTATCTTTCCTTCTTGCAACTAGTACAATATTGGCTCCTTGTTTTGCAAATTCTATAGCTGTTTGCTTACCAATTCCAGATGAAGCACCAGTGATTAGAACTACTTTGTTTCTGAAATCCACACATCAAAAAAATCATCTAAAGATAAAGTGGTTTCTATGTAGCTTGTGGTTTTGATATTTTACTTAGAGCCAATTTTACTAAAAGTAGCCAAGTAACTATTATTGGAACATAATAGGTTGCAATTCTCCAGCCAATAACTGCATCCCAAGCAACAATTCCTTTAGGAATATCAAAGTCAAATGGATTCAAGTTATTAAGATATGCTACAATTCCAAATTCTGCCAAACCAGAACCGCCTATAGTAATTGGCAAGTTACCAATTGCATTAGCCCCCATTACTGCCATGATAGAATCAAATGCATTAATCACATATCCTGTTCCCATTGCAATTATCATAAATGATATTCCATAAAATGACCAAGATGCAAGTGAGAATAGAAAAGATATTGTAAAGATTTTTCTAGATTCAGAAGTTTTTAGGTTTTCTTTACTCATGGTACATACTTCTTCCATCCAAGAGTTAGTTTTATCAATGTATTTTGCACCTTTCTCTTTTCCGATTCCTTTAACAATATTTTCTAGTATCTTTGGAACTTGGAACATGTGTTTTGATGACAAAGAGAATAACACCATCCACAAAGAAGTTACAACAATACTTGTACCTAAAATAATTGCTGCAACTACATATGAACCATTTAGTAATGCAATAATTCCTGCAATTATAGATAGCAAACCTGCTGCAAGCACTTCAGTTACAATATCCATAATTGCAATCCATGTAGATTTTGAAAGTTCTACTCCTTTTTTCTTCAAATAGTATACTACAACAAATTCTGCTCCAATAAACATAGGAGTTGTAAATTTGATAAACTCACTACCAACTCGAACACCTATTAATTTCCAAATAGAGTCAAAATTTCCAAGATATTTTCTTGTAATGTATGCAAATTTTATTCCCTGAAGACCAAGTTTAATCAACATTGCAACAACTGCACCAACAAACGGAAAGAATCCTATTGCCAATACATCATCTAATTTAATATCAAATTGAATGGCAATAATGAAAATTGGAATTAAGGTTACAGGTATAACTACAAGTCTCCAATTCATTTGATAATTTCAGTAATAAATCAAATATGAAAGTTGATGGTAAAGCTAATTTGAAATATAAGCAAAGAAAAATTAGACCGGATTGAAAACAATTTTTATTTCTGGCACTGCTGGTTCAGGAAAATCATTACTAACATCAAGATTATTGGAATCATACACAAAAAATGGAGTATTTACTGCTGTCTTGAATTTAGATCCAGGTGTAGAGAGCCTACCATACACTTGTGATGTAGATGTTAGAGACTATGTAGATATTGTATCTATAATGCAAAAGTATGATCTTGGCCCAAATGGCGCCATGATTATGGCAAATGACTTGATTGCATCAAAAATTGATGAAATTCAAAATGAAGTAAATGGAGTAAATCCAGATTATCTAATTGTTGATACACCTGGTCAAATTGAATTATTTGCATATCGTTCTAGTGGACGTTTTCTTGTAGAAAATATTTCATCAGAAGAAAAAATAAATATCTTTCTTTTTGATGGTGCTTTGATAAATTCGCCAGTGAATTTTGTTTCAATTGCACTTTTAGCAACATCAATAAGATTACGTTTGAATGTACCAACAGTTAATGTATTAACAAAAACAGATCTTATCGGGGATAAACTAAAAGAAATACTACAATGGACAACTAGTTTGAGTACATTAGAAGAGGCAATTGCCAAAGAAGCAGATGGAGATACCTATACGTTGACTACAAACATTTTACGAGGTTTGAATCTTGGAGGATTTGCGCAAGGATTGATTCCAATTTCAAATGTTACAGGAGAGGGTTTACCAAACCTTGATGGTGCGCTTAGCAGAATTCTTAACTTGGATGAAGAGGTAGGAGATTAGTTGACATCAAGTATTACCGTAAAGGCACCATCATCTACTGCAAATCTAGGTCCAGGATTTGATGTGTTTGGATTAGCAATAGATGCATTTTATGACAAAGTAACGCTAACTAAAACAAAAAGTGGAATCACCATAATTACAGATGATAATATTCCAACAAAATTTGAAAATAACACTGCAGGGTTAGTTGTAAAAAATATGAAAAAAAAATTCAGAATTAAAAATGGTGTTGAAATTAAAATCAAAAAAGGAGTACCTGCAGGATTTGGAATGGGAAGCAGTGCAGCCTCAGCAGCTGCAGCTGCTGTAGCATTTGATAAATTATTTGGATTAAAGCTTGATGGAAATTCTTTAGTAGAGTTTGCAGGTTCTGGAGAAAAAGCTAGTGCAGGGTCAATTCATTATGATAATGTTGCTGCTTCTGTTTTGGGTGGATTTGTAATTGTAAAAACAAATCCTTTAGATGTAATTAGAGTAGAACCACCAACAAATCTAAGAATGTGTATTGCTGTTCCAAGTATTAAAGTTCCAAAAAAGAAGACCAAAATATCAAGAGGTGTAATTCCAAAGAAGATCAAGTTAACTGATAGTGTTTTGAATATATCAAATGCATCAGCAATTGTTGCAGGATTTATGAGAAAAGACTCTGAGTTGATTGGTAATTCAATTAAAGATGTAATAGTTGAACCTGCAAGACAACATATGATACCAGGATTTAGCAAAGTCAAAGAAAATGCCCTAAAAGCAGGAGCATTGGGTGTTACGATAAGTGGAGCAGGACCTTCAGTAATTGCATTTTCAAAAAATTCTGCTAATTTAAAAAAAATTAGCCTAGCCATGTCAAGAGGATTTGCATCTAAAAAAATAAAATGTCAAACAATAATCTGTAAACCTAGTAAAGGTGCTGCAGATAAGAGAAAATAATTTTAGGTGTGTTTTATGAAAAAAGCTGTTATTGTATTTAGTGGAGGAGTAGATTCTGTTTGTGCAGTTTCATTTCTAAAATCAAAATATGACTTGTATGGTATTACGTTTTCTTATGGACAAAAAGCAAATAGTGAGATTACTGCAGCAAAGTCTTTTGCAAAAAAACTAGGATTAAAACAACATAAGATAATTGATATTGGTTTTATGAAAGAATTGTATGGAGATTCTAACGTTTTAACAAGCACAAAAAGAAAAATTCCTAGTAAATTTGAGTACTCAATTGTAGTTCCAATTAGAAATGCAGTATTTCTATCAGTTGCAACAGCATGGGCTTTTACACTTAATGCCTCACTAGTTGTATATGGTGCTCATACTGGAGACAGACATTATCCAGATTGCAGACCAGTTTTTACAAAAAAACTAGAATCTGCATTTAATCAAGGAGAGATAGATGGAATAAATTCAGGATTTCGAAAAAGTATCAAAATTTGGTCACCTTATCGTGAAGGATTATCAAAAAGCGATTTACTAAAAACAGGAGTAAAAGTTTTGGGTGATTCTATCTTTAAAACTTGGAGTTGTTATGCAAATAAAAAATATCATTGTGGAATTTGTGAATCTTGTAATAATAGAAAAATTGCATTTCAGAAAGCCAATATTGTAGATAAAACAAAATATCTTAAATAATTCTAGTAACGATTTCGAAGGATCTTCTTTTTGAGAATAAAACCTCTAATTCCAATATACCAAGCTAAAAAGATTAATCCAACAATTCCCATAAACACATAGTTTTGTGTTTCTGGAGTTAGTCCTTCAATAGAATCAGTAATTTTGCTTGATGTAACCATAGAGAGTACAATAACAATCACACATTCTATTGCATACCATGTCCAGTGAGGCCAAGATTCCTTTGGAATGTGAATATTTGGATGCACTCCCATGATAATAATCAAAAATATAGATTATTTAATTTTTCAGTATTCCTAAAAAGGTGGTTCTGAGGAATGTTTCTTGATAAGTGTCATTATGCTTGCTTTTTCCTCCTTGTTTTCATAAATTCCTCTAAATGCAGATGAAGAAAGTGTTGCATCGTTTCTAACACCACGCATTTTCATGCAGAGATGTTCTGCATCAGCAAAAACTACAACGCCTTTAACACCTTGAGCATATAGCTCATCAGCAATATTTTTGGTTAGTCGTTCTTGAATTTGTAGTCTCTTTGAATATTTTTCAACTAATCTGACAAGTTTTGATATTCCAAAAACTCTGCCATTTGGTGAGTAAGCAATGTGGATTTTTCCAAAAAATGGCAACATGTGGTGTTCACACATTGAATAAAATTGAATATTACGTGCAATAACTACATCAGAATCTTCTGAGAATTGTACAGATAACTCTGAATCAGAATCATATCCAGAAAAGATTTCTTTGTACATGTTTGCGATTCTTTCAGGAGTCTCTCGTAATCCTTCACGAGTAGGATCTTCACCAACTTCAATGATTAATTCTCTTACGAGTTTTTTTACACGTTCTTTATCCATTTTATATTCTCACAGAATTTTTCTAGTATTTGAACCTAATCGGATTTTTAGGCAGGTGTTAATGTTATGGGGCTCCAATGAATTTGTGTAACTGAGGAACAACTTTGACATCAATATAATGAGGATACACTATATCATACAAACTCAATAAAAGATCAAGTGAAGGTTCAGAAATACCATAAGTGGGTTGAATGATAAATCCATCAATATTATCTTTAGAGATAACACTAAAAATTTGATTTGTAAGTTCCTCAAATTCATTTAACAGAGTTTTAGAGCTTACTACAATTTTGATATAAGTTGTTTTTTTTGCTTTTACAGATGACTCTAGACATTTCATTGCATGGCCAATTAGTTTTTCATAGTGTTTAGAGTCTACAAAGTCAGAGTCTTTTGTTTTAAATTCAATTTTGATAATATCAAAAAATGGTAAAACATGATTAAATCTATCAATATCAAAACATGATGATTCAAGATATGTAGGAATTTTTTTGTCTTGAATGTGCTTTGCAAGTAATGCCACAGCTTCATGTTGGATTAATGGATCACCACCAGTGAAATTTACTTTGTAAGTTTGATTTTTGAGATTAGAATCAACTAGTTTGTTTGCCTCTTCAATTGTATATTCTGTGCCAGAATCAAGTGGAAGAGATTCTACAGTATCACAATAAAAACAGGTAAAAGGACAACCGGCAAGTCTCACAATAAGAGTCTTTGTTCCATAAAGAATACCTTCACCTTCAACTGATGTAAATATCTCAAATAGTCTTACTTTCAAGTAATAATAGTAATTTTTTTCATTATTTATTCAATGAGTTTTCATTAATGTACAACAGGCTCTTTTGTATAGAACAATCCAGAGATAAAGAAGACTATACCTAAGATTCCAATAGTACTTCCAACAAGTTCTACTTGATTTTGAAAAATATCTTCTGCTGGAGCCCATAACCATGCCATTAAAGCACCAACTACTATCATTGGAATTCCTACTCCAACTGTAATTACTTTAGATGCCATGTTCAATTCTGTTTAGAAAATGTATATGAAGTTTATGATGTTTTTTGTACACATTAATTTTGAGTTTATTGATTAAGATTAACTATGAGTTGTTTTGCAGAAATTATGTCATTTTGAGAATCATAACTGATAACATAAAGCATTGCAGATGAGCTATTAGGAAATGGAGTTACATTGTTGAATGTTATACTATCACCAGTTGTAAATTCTGCAGTGTTAGGGTTACAGCTAACACAACCTACTTTGTAGTTTGTTGATTTATCATCATGATTCCAAGTAATCTGAACAGTTGCAAAATTATCATCATAATTTGATACAGATATCTGAATATTATCAAGTGGTTCAGCAAATGCTGGATTACCTAAGATCACGCTAGTAACTAAGATAAACAAGCCTAGTAATGCAATAATTTTCAATTCTCTTCCTCCATGTCATTTCTCAGTTTAACCATATTTTGTAGATCTTTTTTATAAATTTCTACTACTCCTAATCTTTCTAGTCTTTTTACAGCTCTCCACATAGTAGTTCTAGGCTGGAGAAATTTCTTTCGTAAATCACTTTCAAATACTTGACCACCATTTTCAGAGATAAATTTTACAATTTCTTGATCATCTTCACGTATATCTGATCTAATTTTGAAGGTTGTTTTAGTCTCTAAAGATTTGGATTCTGATTGTTTTTCTGATGATGTTTTAGGTATTTGTGAAATAGATTTTGATTGTTTTTTCTTAAGAATAATTGCAGCCACAATACTTGCAGCAATAATTGGGCCAATAATTAGTCCTGCAGATAAAAGATCAAGTGAAGGTTCAGGTGAATTTGGAGTAGATTCAACAGTAGTTCCAAAAATATAATCTATTTGTGCAGGACCACTAGAAAGTTCTAGTTTAATTTGTTCATTAATTTGTTCCATATTATTTGGGAAAACACTCATTCCAATAATTACAGAGTTTTCTGGCATTAGTATTGAGTAATCAGATGGTGGATCAAGTGAGAAAGTCCAGACTCTTCCTTCCTTTGAAATTAAATCATGAATATCATAATTGATAGTAATGCTTGATGAACCAAGTGTGTCAATTATTATTTTATCTTCAATAATATCTCCAGATAGTAAAGAACCGTTTTCCCCCATAGCAACAAAATTGTCAACAGATGGACCAAAGAGACTTAGTTCAAAATCAGAAGATATAGAATCCACATCTATCTCAGCTGAAACATGTGTAGAACCATCAGAATTAATTATCAGATCAAGAGTTCGAGTAGAGCTGAATGAAGACTGTATTGGCATTGCCATAGCTACAACAATTAAGCCAGCAAATATCAAATGTGCCTTAACCATTGTTTCGAGGATACCATCAGTCCTTACAAAAATCATTCCCTCTTCTTGAAGCGACCCTTTCCTATGAATTGGTACAATTTGGGGATTCATTGGCTCAATACCTTAGATTCATGCTTTCTACTAGTCCCTGAAATCTCTTAAATTCCTGAAAAAATTGTAGTCCTTTTTCAGTAATCAAATAGACTCTATTTCTGTCATTTTTGACGGATTCGACTAAGCCTGCTTCTACTAGTTTCTCACATTTGTCTAGTACTGCGTAGTGAGATAGATTGGCTTTACGAGAGATTGCAGATACAATGATTCCATCGCGACCACCATCGGCAGTAACGTCTAAGATATCACCCATTATGCCCATTTCGGACCTGTATTGTTGTTTTGACATGCTATAGTATACAACTACTTAGTTAATGAGGAACATTTTGAAACCCCAAAGCGGAACGCAAAGCGGAACAGGTATTGTAGCTAAAAAAACACTATAAATTTTGATGAAATCGATGCGGGGAAGAAATTTCAAAAAAATTCATGCCTGAAAATTTGATCAGAAAAAATCATTTTTTTGAAAAAATATCTATTCTGTATATTTTTACAAAAATTATACAATTTTGAGAGTTTTTTGAGTATTTGCAAGAAATTTAGCATATAAAGAACAGGATAATTCCTCGCCGTCCCTAATCTATCATTTAGGCAGATCTTGAGCATGATAAAATTACAAGACAGATCTGTTGGGATAATTGTAATCCTATTGATGCTTAGCACTTCATTATTATCTATAACCAATTCATTTGCAGAACTTATTGATTATCAAGATGGGAAAGACGACAATCAAGATATTCAAAAAGATATTCCAAATAGTAGATTAAAAATAATTCTTACTGAAAAACTAGTTAATGGAAGGTTACAAGTTCGATATGCTTTGACGGCTGATTTTTCAGATGATGATGAAGTAAATAACAAATACATTTCCTTTATGAATTATGGTCTAAATCCTGAAATGGGTAAAAACATCAAATTTCCGCAGATTGGAGAATTGGCTATTAATTTAGAAAAATCAATTGGTTCTAACTAAGAATTCAGAAATTCAATATCAGTGATGTAATAACTGCTTTTTTTCTTTAATTGACTAAAAATCATTCACAAGGTCAGCTTTGAGATTCATAGTAACTTTTTATTCCTAGATTGAAAAGAAAATCATAAAATGTTTGATAAATTCAAAAAAGAAGAAGGAGAAGAAATGGTAGAAGAAAGAAGTGAGGAGAGCGTTAATGCACAAGAATCTGTAGAATCCACTTCAACAACAGATTCTGCAAGTGAAATTGGAATTGTAGAATTGATGGGAAAACGAGCAAAATTAGAAGAGGCAATTGATTATGTTGGTTTAATGATTAAAAATCTCAAAGATAAGAGAACTTCGCTTGAAAAAGATATTGAAGAAGAATCAGTTGATATTAAAAATCTCAAAGAAAAACTACAAAAAGTTAGTGAATACATAGAGGAGGAAAATAGAGGAATTAGTGAGCTTGCAGATAAGAGAAGGCGAGTGGAAGGTGAAGCTGATGAGGTGGGTTCAATTATCAATACTTTAAGAGATAGACTCTCAGGGGTTGACAGGATTATTGATGATGAAGGTAGTAGAGTTAAAAGAATCAAAGAATCAAGAGATCATTCCCTAGATGGTTAAATTTAGAATTAATAGAATTTAGCAGTGGTTGCTTCTTGAGTATCAGATGGAACTGAAGGAAACATTTGACTTGCAGAACTTTCTGCAACAGCAGCTGCTTCTTTAAGAATACTCTCAGATTCTGCATTAGTAGTTTCATCCATTCCAAATGCTGCATCACCTGAGAAACTTTCAGTCATAAATCCTCCAAGCATTTCTGCCATTTGACCAATTTCTTGTTCAGCACCAGGCATTATTTTTCCAAGAGATGATTTTAGATTTTTCATCAAGCCCATGGTTGGCATAATTGCTACTACAGTATCTCCAAGATCACTACAGGTAGTTAATCGTAATTCGATTTGTTCTAATGCTATTCTAGCACCACTCAAAATTTTTGTAACTTTTCTTACTTCTGCTAGTTCATTTCCAAGAACTTTGCTAGTTTGTGTATCATGTTTTTGTGTTGCTTCTACAATTCTTTGAAATAATTTTGCATCGCGTTCTTGTAGATTTGTTAACATTGAATCTAATTTTTTTATTTGTAATTGTAATTTTTTAATTCCATCTTGAACCCTTGGTTTAAGTGGGCCTTTGGGCTTGATAGTGTCATTAATTTTTTCAGTAATACTTGGTTGTGGTTGTTTTGACCATTTACTATGCAAATTAGGCATGAGTTTGATTCAAGAATACGTACTTAATTTCCGGTGTAAAAATTGGTTAACAGTACATTAAATTTAACTAACAAAACTAGCCGTTAGAAATGATTTAGAATGTGATAATTCTCCAAAATTAGGTATTTTAGTTATCAATATTGGATTCTACACTTACTGTAATAATATCAGATTTATTTTTACGCGATAAAAATGATTTTCCATTATGGACAAAAACTGTATTTGATGAAGATAGAACTGTATCATTTGGAACAAAAATTGTTTGGTTATCTAGAATAATGAAATACCATATAGATTTTAAAAATGAGATTGATGAAAATATAAGAGTAAAAATTCAACAAAAATTAAATAAGATAAGAAAAATTCGAAATGATTTTGCACATAACAAAAAAATTGAATCTGAAAATATTAAAAATAGACTCATAAAACTTTATGATTTTGAAGGAGTCACTACTCCAAAGATGTTTAAAATGGAAGATATAATGAATTTGATTAATGATCAATGAGTATTAGAACATCTTAAGAAATTAGAAATAGTGGCTAGAAAAATAATGTTCTTGTAATAGTTCAAAGTTGAATTAGAAATTTATTTTTATAATGGAATTCAGAACTTGTTTAAGTGAAGAAAAAAATAATATCAATTCTCATAGTTGTAATAATTACAGTTTTTGTAGTAAATTTTTCAATTGATTCATCTGAAGAAAAAGATAATATGATATTTCACGCAACTCTTGCAGATTCTAATTTATACATTAATGGAGTCTATACGGATACATTTACTATTGATAAGGGAGAATATTCTTTTAGATTTGTTCCAAATGGAAGTAGCCCAGAGATCTTATCAATAATATTAAATGGAGAAAACTTTGATTTTTCTGAAGATTTTAAGCTTCAAAGTACATCACACCAAACTGGAGTTTCTGAATATTTTACATGGAATTATGATGGACAAAAAAATATTTTAATTTCTGAGGTACAACAAGTTTCAATTATTATCAATCCAAATGGAAATGTAATGGGTTCAGTATCTGTAGATATTTTAGAAAATTAAGAGGCGGAACCCCTTTACTGCAGAACTATGAGAGATTTCCTCTCGTTGTCAGAACGTTGAACGTCTGATTGCCTTTTTCGTTCTGCGGGGCTACGCAGTTTTAGTCGATAGGAATTATATCCTTCGGCATTAATTAGTATAGTAACTTTAACTATTTAAAATTTCATATGAAAAATCATAATATTTCATATTATTTTATGATATATTTTGTGCCTATTTAGAGGTAAATTGAGCTATAAATTACGAATTTTAATGTAAAAGATATTGAGATTATCTGGGAAAGTTGCATTAGTAACTGGTGGAAGCCGTGGAATAGGATTTGCTACAGCTAAAATTTTATCAGAAAATGGAGCAACAATAGTGATAACGGCAAAAAACCAAGAAAGATTAGAAAAATCAGCATCAGAAATTCCTAATGCAGTTGGTATTGTAGCTGACATTAGAAATAGCAATGATGTAAAAAATGTTGTAAATGAAATAGTTGAGAAATTTGGCAAGTTGGATATTCTTGTAAATAATGCAGGGATATTTCCAAAGATCAAACAACTACATGAAATTGACGAAAATGAATGGAATGAAGTATTAGATGTAAATCTCACAGGGCAATTTAGATTTACTAAAGAAGCAATTCCTCATCTAAAAAAAACAGGTGGTTCAATAATTAATATTTCATCTGATGCTGGATTAAAGGCATATCAGGGATTTAATGCTGATGCATATTCTGCTTCAAAAGCTGCATTGATTCTGTTAACAAAATGTTGGGCACTTGAATATGCTAAAGATAAGATTAGAGTTAATTGTATTTGTCCTGGGGTAGTAGATACAGATATGACAAAACCATTTTTAGAAACTCAGAAAGATCGTGAATTTATGGATAGTGAGCACCCAATAGGTAGAATTGGTCAACCTGAAGAAATAGCAAAAGCAGTAATGTATTTTGCATCAGATGATGCATCTTGGACTACTGGTGCAATACTTGCAGTAGATGGAGGAGAATCAATAAAATGAATTCACATGAATTTAATAGAACTCAGGAGTACAAAGTATGATGAAAGATAGAAAGGCAAAAGCAAAATTAATAATACTTTTAGGAATTATTTGGATAATTATTACATTACCACTACCATGGATAGTAAATAATCCACTGGTATCAGAAGCACAGTTTAACACAGTACTTAGTATCATAGGAGTTTTGTCAATTCCGTTTATTGTTTTAGGAGTTGTATGGACATTAAAACCAGAACTTACAACTTAGGTATTTTAATTGCAAGATATTCCCATAGCTGATAAAATTCCTGAATTGGATATTGCTATCAAGGCTGCAAATGAGGCAGGAAATGCAATTTTAGAGATCTATAAAGGAGATTTTAAAACATCTAAAAAAAGTGATGATTCTCCAATCACAGATGCAGATCTTAAGAGTAATGAGATCATCAAAGAAATTCTTTCACAAACAGAATATACAATATTATCTGAAGAAGACCATGATGATCAAAGTAGATTATCAAAGGATATGATATGGATAGTAGATCCATTAGATGGAACTTCTGATTTTATTGATAAAACAGGTGAATTTACAGTTATGATTGCATTAATAAAAAATAAAAAACCAATTCTTGGGGTTATTAGTTGGCCTACAGAAAAAACATTATTTGTTGCACAAAAAGGAAGCGGGTCATTTAGATATTCAAATGGCAAATGGAAGAAAATGTCTGTAACTACAGAAACAGAACTTCCAAAATGTAGAACAGTTGGATCAAGACATCATCTATCTGAAAAAGAGAAAACATTTATCAAAAAATTAGGTATTGATGATTTTACAAGTATTGGAAGTTCATTAAAAGTTGGAAAGATTAGTTCAGGAGAAGCTGAAGCATACATTACAACTACAAATAAAATGAAAGAGTGGGATTCAGCTGCATCTTATTGTATTATTTCAGAATCTGGAGGAAAAATGACTGATATGTTAGGAAATGATATCACATACAATAACAAAGAAGTTCATCATCAAAATGGAATTCTAGTGACAAACGGATTGATTCATGATAAAATAGTTGAAGAATTTAAAAAATTATAGCAGGTTTCTTCCTTTAAGAAAGTCCTTTACTTTATTTGCACTATCTGAAAGTAAGTCATGTTCTGTATCAATTACTAAATCTGCCTTGTCTGGAGCCTCATAAGGATCATCAATTCCTGTGAATCCTTTGATTTCTCCTTTTCTTGCCTTAGCATACATGCCTTTGACATCTCTTTCCTCACATTTTTCAAGTGAACATTTTACATAACATTCTGCAAACTGATCACCTGCATCGATAATCTCTCTAGCACTTTCTCTATTCTCAAGATATGGAGATACTAGAGATACCGCACTTGGAACACCATGTTTTAGCAAAAGCTTTGCCAAATAAGCAACTTTTTTGTTGTGTTCATCTCGTCCCGCTTTTGAAAAGTCTTTTGGGGAAAACCATTCTCTTAGTTCATCACCATCAAGCATTGCCAAATTTGGTATATCTTTTTGTAAATCTTTTACAATGGTAGTCTTACCTGAACAAGGAAGACCAGTCATCCAAAGAACAAAAGGTTTCATAGAAAAAAATTATCTAAATAGCCCATAAAGAGTTTACGTTAATTTTTAAACCATGGTTGATCTTCTAGGTATTCAATTTCTTTGATCATATCTTCCATTTTTTTTGAAATTGTCATAACTGATTTAAATTGTTCATACATATCATATTCTTCTTCTTTTGAGAGTATTTCTGATTCAGCTTTATCAAAAAAGTTTTCTTCTTTAGTCATATGATCCATTAGATATATTGAGTATGTTTTCAGATATCTAGCAACAGGTTCTCTTGCATCTTCTCCTTCTTTCCATTTTTTAAGAAATTTTTTGATTTGTATTGCAATTCTTCTAGAAAATTCATGTTCTATTAACAAGGCTCTAATTTCTTGTTTAAGATGATCATAGGTAGCAACACAAGGAAAATAGGAATCTTCTTCTCTTGAATAATGAATAGAATCTAAAAACTCCTCTATAATCAATGTAATTTTACCTATATCAGATAAAGGAATATTTTTCCCGGCATAAAGTTCAGTATAACACTTTATGATTACCTTCTCTAAGCGTTTAATCTGTTTATGATCCTCACGTAATGCTTCTGTTGCACTCAAGTAAGAAAAGTATCATCAAGGTTGATTTAATGTGTATCTAAAAATAACCATATAGCCTAAAATTATCAAACAAATCTAGTTTAACTTTTATCCACACATGTTTACATTCAGTCATTAATGAATCCCATAATTTTATCAATTTTGAATTTAATTAGAGGACAAGTTGATGAGACGTTTACATTATTTGATTTTGATCTAGGTTCAATTTTTGATAAAATTATAGAATTACAAAATTCTATAGCTACATTATCTATCCAAGATGGACCAATTGCGTCAGCTCATGTAATATTACTTGCAGCAGGAGTAGTAATTTTTCTTGGAGTTGCAGGAGAAGCATTCTTCAAAAAAACAGGTATACCAGATGTAGCATTTTTGATGATTTTTGGAGTAATTATAGGACCAGTGTTTGGCATTATTCAACCAGAAGCTGTTATTGAAGTAGTACCATATTTTGCAGCACTCGCATTGATAATAATCATGTTTGATGGTGGATTACATCTCGACATAAAACATATTGTAAAAACTGCACATTTTTCAGTAACACTAGCAGTTCTCGGTTTTATTTTATCAGTTGTAATCATTACAGTTGCTGCTCATTTTGCGTTGGGATGGATGTGGTTAGAGAGTATATTGTTAGCATCAATTGTAGGTGGAAGTAGTTCAGCAATAGTTTTTGGTCTTGTTAGAAATATCAAAATTTCAGAAGAAATCAAATCAATGTTAAGTTTTGAATCTGCATTAACTGATATTTTAGCTATGATTGTTGCATTCATATTATTTGAAGCGGTACTTGTAGGACATTTTGATTTACAAACATTGCAAGAAACACTTGGAAGAGCAGTTATTGTAGGTTTAGTTCTTGGGTTTGGAGTAGGAATCCCTTGGATGTATGTTTCAACTAAGCTTGGAAATGCTCAACATGCATACATGCTTACATTAGGAATTTTGTTTGTTCTATTCTTCTTAGCAAACTCATTTGGAGAATCAGGAGCTCTAACAGCACTGGTATTTGGTTTAATGCTTGGAAACAAACAACATCTCTCACGAATACTTAGATTTAAACTGCCAAAGATTAGGATGGACGACCCAACACATGATCAAGTTACATTTTTGGTAAGATCATTTTTCTTTGTGTTTGTTGGATTGATGGCAAGTTTTGGACAAATAGAATATGTAATATTTGGAATTTTAATTACAGTTGCTGTTTATTTTGGAAGAATATTTGTTGGAAAGATAACACTAACAAAAAGATTCTCCAAATTAGATAGAGCAGTAACAAATTCAATGATTCCAAGAGGATTAGCAGCTGCAGTACTTGCTACATACCCAATTACTATGGGGTTACCAAATGCAGATGCATACCCACAAATCATATTCTTTATTATTTTATCATCAGTAATTATTACAACAATTGGATTAGGAAAATCAAAGAAGATTCCTCCACCTGAATCAGTTGAAGGAGGATTTGTTACACCACCTGATGACTCAAAAGGAGACTCTGTAGGAATTGACGTTGAGGATTCTGTTAATACATCAATTGAAGGAGGATTTGTTACAAAAAAATCTGAGGATTCTCAAATATAATAAATGAACAATTGATAAGTTCTACGTGTGCCTTATATGCAAAATTTCATTATTAATTTCATGGTAGAAATTCAATCAATTTCAAAAAAAGAAAATTCTTCTTGTGAAGCAGAACTATCTTGGAGAGATATTCAGGGATTAAGCTGGGCAATAGAAGAAGATAATTTTGAATTAAATAACAAACTTTCCACTTACGCACTTGCGTAAGTTAGATTTTTTTTCTAAACTATGCAGAACTAGGCAATTTTAGAAAATTTTGAGTTTAATAATAACACAGAATAGTCATTATGATGTAACTTAAGATTAGAAGCATGAAGTTCCTTTGGCTGACCCCCTTGTTAGTTGGAATCATTGTCTTATTACCAAATATTCATGCAGAGACAATAATTCACAATCTAGAAGGTGGAATGGATATTGAAATCACATATCCTAATGATATTGTAGTTGGGAGAGAAGGAGTTATCTCAATTTTGGTAAAAAATAATGGATGGGAAGACAAACAAGATATTTCATTTGTTTTTTCAAATCAAAATAACGCTCTAGTTGCAGGATCATCAGATAGTATCACCATAGACAAACTTACACAAGGTGGATCATATGGTGGAAATATTGATTTGTTAGTACCAAGTGATACAAGTCCTGGAATTCATTTTCTAAATATAAAATATTCTCAAGTTCTTGTTGCAAATAACGAAACACCACAACCTACAATTTTTCATGATATTGCAATTCCGATTACAGTCAAGAAAGATGCAAGTGTAGTGATTTACACAAAAATGCCTGAATCAATTTTTGTTAATGCAGAATTCCCAATTGATGTTGAAGTGATATCAGAAGATATAGAT
>JAMHKW010000022.1:0-16532 GCA_028439805.1 Candidatus Nitrosopumilus sp.
AACAGATATTGGCTTGAATTTAGACCCAGGAGTAAAACTTCATCATGGGGATATTATCAAAAATGGAGAGACAAAAATTGTGGTAGAGCAATTGCCAGAAAAAGTAGTTTCTGTGAGACTAAAAACCAAAAGTATTGAGACCATGGTGCTCTTAGGGCACATTATTGGAAATATGCATAGACCAATATCCATTCAAAAAGAAGAAATTTTATTTCCAATTCAAGCAGATTCCGAAAAAGAGACATTTACAAAACTATTTCAAAATATTATTAACTATATTGAAATGACAATAGAAGAAAAAATATTTTCACCTCATTCAGGAGCTGACATACATGAACATTGATGAAATAGAACAAGAGTTGGGAGTAATGCAGCTATCGGACTCATTTTTTCCCACAGGTCTTTTTGCTACTTCAAATGGATTAGAATTTCTTTTCACAAAGAAAAAAATTCAAGGGATGATAGATGTTGTAGAGATAATTAAAATAAACATTCTTCAACAGATAGGACCATCAGACTGTGTTGTACTTGTAAACGCATTTGATAGTGCATGTAAACAGGATTTTAACAAAATAATTGAGGCAGACAGTATTGGTTTTTCTTCAAAATCAATAAAAGAAATACGTGATGCATCAATAAGATCAGGCATTCAATTAATCAAGTGTGTATCAGAGTTTGTAAAAGATGATGAAATTTTAAATCAATACAAAGAGAATATAATTAAAAATAAAATACATGGAGTATTTCCAGTAGCATTTGCAATTTGTTGTAATGCATTAAAAATTAAAAAAGAAAAAAGCATGGTAATGATTTTATATGGTTTTACTGTAGCTAGCGTAGGAGCAGCATTACGATTAGGATTAATTCAACATTTTGAAGGTCAAAAAATTATTCATGGCATCAAACCAATTATCAGTCAAACTATCAAAGAGTATTCAAATAAATCACTGGATGAAATATGGCAATTTGCTCCTCAAGTAGATATTGTTCAAATGTCACATGAGAAGATGGATTCTAAAATGTTTATTACATAAAAATTGAATTTTTTATTATGACTCATATTCCAAGAATTGGTATTGGCGGACCTGTTGGCTCAGGAAAAAGTATGCTTATTGAACGTCTGGTACCAATGTTAGCTGAAAAAGGATACAGTGTAAGTATAATCTCAAATGATGTAATTTCAAAAGAGGATGCAGATAGAATAAGAGAGAATTTGGCTACAAAAAAAGGCCTATTACCAGAAAATTTAGTCATAGGTCTTGCAACAGGTGGGTGCCCACATACAGCAATCAGAGAAGATCCTTCCATGAATCTTGCAGTTATAGAAGAAATAGAATCAAAACATACTGAACTTGATCTGATAATTATTGAAAGTGGCGGGGATAATATTACAACGACATTCAGTCCTATTCTTGCAGATTATTTTATTTACATAATTGATGTCGCAGGGGGAGACAAATATCCAAGAAAAGGAGGATTAGGAATTGAGAGTTGTGATCTTTTAGTGATTAACAAGATTGATCTTGCTATGATGGTAGGCGCAGATTTAGATATTATGAAAACAGATGCAAAAAAGATTAGAAATGAAAAACCATTTGAATTTATCAACTGTAAAACAGATGAAGGAGTAATGAAAATAGCTGAACACATCATTCATGATGTTTTGCTTAGTTCTGCACCAAAATCATCAATGACACAAAAGGTGTGATTAATGAATAAACTAGAACATTATACACCAAAAGATATGCCAATAGAAATTCTAACTTATGAAACGGAAGTAAAACAATTAGGAGTTGGAAAGACAGGAAAAGTAGGCATCCTAGATTTAGAACTGCAAAAAGATAGTGATGGAAAAACAGTGATCACAAAACAATTTTCACAAGTTCCATTACAACTTCAACGAGCAGTATATCCTGAAAATTCACTTCCAGAAATGGCATATCTTTATGTTATTTCACCATCAGGGGGGATTCTACAAGGAGACAGATACAGAACAGATGTGGCATTAAAAAATAAGGCAATTGCCCATATGACAACTCAAGGTGCCACTAGCATCTATAGTATGGATTCAAATTTTGCATCACAAATTTTGAATATTACAGTTGATGAGAATTGTTATTTTGAATATATTCCTGAACAAATAATTCCACATAAGAATTCTAGATATTATCAAAAAGTAAATCTCAACATTCACAATAACTCTACTTTGGTTTATTCAGAAATTTTAACTTCAGGTAGAATTGCCATGGATGAATCTTTTGAATATGATATTTGTTACCTAAGAACACATTGTAAAAATCAAGATAATAAAATGAGATTTTTAGAGAATACAAAAATTGAGACAAAAAAACAAAAATTAAAAAATTTTGGGGTATTAGGAGAATACAAAGTAGTTGGAACAGTGTACGTTTTAACTAGAAAAGAGGATGTAATTGAACTAGAAAACACCATAAACAGAAACATTGTGAATATAGATGGGGTTTCTGTTGGAACATCAATCTTACCAGATGAATCAGGAATAATCATTAGAATTTTAGGAAATAAAACAGATAACGTTTTTGATATAATTTCTAAGATACTTGAAATCACTAGAAAAAAAATTCTCAGTGCATCATTTACTAAAACAAGAAAAAATTAGAATTATTACTTTAATTGATCAAGAATTGAAAGACTCACCAGATTAGTCATTATCAATCCTTTTCTGTTAACATCACGTCGTGTTTGATCACAGTATTTTTTTACACTTTGATGACTTTTTTCACTTGCAACTTCAATGACAACAATATTTTCAGAATATGGGAATGTAAATTTTGAGGGAACTGAACAAAAGGTATTCATATTTCCGAGTCCAGCCTTTTCAATTTTATCTCTTTTTAATAATAGAGTTGCAATTTCTTGCAAGTCATCATCATTTTCTCCATATTCTACATAATATACAGAAATAAAATTAGTGTCTCCA
This sequence comes from Candidatus Nitrosopumilus sp., assembly GCA_028439805.1. Taxonomy (GTDB): domain Archaea; phylum Thermoproteota; class Nitrososphaeria; order Nitrososphaerales; family Nitrosopumilaceae; genus Nitrosopumilus. Next base: position 2,960 of record JAMHKW010000022.1, read on the forward strand.
TTAACTTCTCTTTGGAATAAATCATCTTTGATATTAAAGACAAAGCTAGTTTTTTCTTGATTGTACTTAGAAAGATCTTTTGATATATGTTCACTATCTTTGAATTTAGCTAAAAGATAATGATTAGTAGAATCAGAAAAATACGGTTTACTTTCACTAGAGAATGTACCTGTAACAAAAAATAATTTTTCTATATTTTTTGAATGAATCCAAGATTCCTTAAGCTCAACAGATTCATGTGTATGTAAATATGGAGCGCAAACATAACCAGAATAAGATAGTTGTAGGTCTAACACTAAATCTTCAAAAACTTTTCTAAGTATTTATGCGTATAGTACGTTAACGATCATTAGATGAAATTCATCTACGATAGTTTTTTAATAGAAGAGATCATGTTTTCCTTGTCCCGTGGTAGCTCAGCCTGGTAGAGCTTCCGGCTGTAGTTGTTGGCTTAAGATGGCTGACCGAAAAACAGCATATCAGGCATACAGAAACCGGGTTGTCGGTGGTTCAATTCCGCCCCGCGGGACCACAAATTTTTTATGAATTAAAAATTGATTTTAAAAATAAGAAAAAGAAAGACTAGTTTAAGAAAACAAAGATGAAATCTTAAATTAAAAAATTCATTGTCTATTCTATTTTTTTGACTTTTTGAGCTGCTGGGCCTTTTTGGCCTTCGCCGACTTCAAACTCAACTTTATCGCCTTCGTTGATGAATCCGTCAACATCTGATTTATGAACAAACAGATCGTCTCCACCTTCTCTCTCGACAAAGCCAAAGCCCTTAGTTCGGTTGAACCACTTTACGGTACCTTGTTCCATTTGTTTTTCAAATAATTTATCACTATATTAACTAAGATGTTAAAAATAGATCAAACTAAATTTGTGGTGGCTAGAAATCTTTAGGAATATGATTTTGTTCCTTCAACCAAGTAACTTGAGGAAGTGTAAATCTCCAAATAATGTCTCCTCGTTCATCTCCACTAAAATCCCAAGGCGCAATTATTACAATATCATTATCTCTAATCCAAACTCTTCTCTTTAGTTTTCCTCTAATTCTACCACGTCTAGTAATATTATCAGCACATTTTATCATGACATTTTCACCACCAAGCATCTTTAACACTCGCCCAAAAAGTTCACCTTCTTCTGGAAGACGAATTTCTTTAAGTGCACTTTCATTTTTTACTTGGCGCTTACCCATGATTGTATTTACTAGTGTAAGCATATAACTGATAGTATTTTCGATGTGAGAAATTCCAGCGTAGTGACAATACACAAGGAATTTTATCTATTATAGTGTAAAATTATCTATGGAGTTCAGATGCATAGAGGAATGTTCTCAATGTTGTATTGAAAGAGAATATTACCCAAGCAAAAAATTTGGAAAAATTGGGGTACTAATTCTTCCTGAAGAAAAAGATAGAATAGAGAAATTAGCAAAATCAAATGGGTTAAAGATTAAGATTTTACCAAGGATTGGGATTTCTGAAGATAGAGATTCAATTCCAACAAAAATTTTAGCATATCAGATGATGGGAATTGAAAAAAATGGAAACACATGTCCTTTCTTAGATACAGATAGCGGGAATAAATCGCCACATGGTGGATTTCCATGTAAAATTTACAAAGAAAGACCACTAGCATGTATGACTTATCCATTGATTGAATCTGACCCAATTACATTTGATGAAAAATGTAAATTTTGTAAAGAACATGGAACTGCAGATCAAAATCTAAATTCTGAAGTAGAGTCGCTTCTAAAAATTAAAGAAAAGATGGATACAGATGCATCATTTATTTGGAGATTTGCAACAGGTATAGGAGAATTAGAAGATCAAGCAATTTTAGAATCAGGTTGGATCTTAGAAGAATAGACAAGCCCAAAAACATATGTCAACATAATTTTAGCCAAAAATTCAAAAGGCACTATATTTGATGATTGATATGAGTGAAGATGCATGGTCTAATCTAGACAAGATTGATCAAAAGATTATAGAAATTCTTAACAATAATGCTAGAACTCCTTCAAAGGAAATTGCATCAGAACTAGTAAAGTCAGGTCATGATGTTTCAGACAGAACAATCAGAAAAAGAATAGAACGTCTTGAAAAAAGTGGAATCATTAAAGGATACAAAGCAGTTCTAACAGATGTATCTGGAATTAATACATATCAAGCAGTACTAATGAAATTAAAACCATCAAAATCTCTGGAATCAGTTAAAGATTCTATCAAAGAATTCATTACAAAATTAGATGACTATCTTCTAGTTGCAAACTTGGAAGGAGAATGGAACATGTTAGTAATTATTCAGTTAGACTCGGATAAATCAAACATATCACAGAAAATTGTAGAAAAGTTTTCAGAAGAATTAATTGATTATAGAATTAATGAGATAGATATCAAAGATGTGAATATACTAAACATGTCTTTGCTCTTATTGTAGTAAAGCATATTCAGATTCTGCTACATCAATTGCATTTTTGACTTCATCTAAAGTAAAGGGTTTTTGAATAAACGCTGAGACACCAGTACTAATTGTTTTATTTACACGCTCAGTTGTTTTTTCATCAGCAGTAATTACTACAATTTGTAAGTGTAATTTTTCTGCTAGTAATTTTTCTGCAACAACATCACCTGCAAGATCAGGTAATCCCATATCTAGAAGAACTACAGGTTCTTTATTTTCAGAAAATAATTGTTTACATCCTTTTACACCATCTTTTCCATTTTCAAAAACATGAATTTCAGAATAACCTAATTTTTCAACATAAGTTTGTAATTTCAATGCAATTGCTTTACTGTCATCAATTATTACAATAGGTCTTGTAGCTTGAACTGTTGAGGAGATAATTGTTTTTGCCTTTTGATATGTAGTTTTTGCTTTATCAAATTCGCCCAAAATTAAGAAACATTTTGAAGCACAAAGTAATGCACCTCTAACATTCTTGGAATTTTTTAAATTAGAATATTTTAAAACAAATCACCTGCTTCTTTGATTTCATTTTCAGAATCTTTTTTTTGTCTGTTTTTACACTCAGCAGCTAACATATACAATAAAGCTGATTCAACATGTTCTGATTTTTTGAGAGATTCAGCTTGATCTATTAATAGATGATAAGCAGTAATGAACTGTTTACTTTTTAGATGTGTAACTGCAATCTCGCAATTTACTCTTGACCCCAATACCAATATCCAATGTTTTTATTTTATAAGATTTTGTAATGGACTAAACTATGGATTTATCACAGCACGACCAATGATTTTTCGTGCTTTGAGATCTTCCAAAGCAGTATTTGCCTCATCAAGAGGATATCTTTTTGATATAACTGGTTTTATTACACCTTTTTTTGCTAATTCAATCAATTCAACCATGTCATTGTAATTTCCAGTATAAGCACCTTGAATAGTAATTGATTTGAGTGGAATTGTTACAAGAGATATTTCAAGAGACCCACCAAAAAGTCCAACAAGTATCAGATTTCCCCTTTTTCGTAAAACTCCCAATGCTGTTTTTACAGTTTGTGGGGCATTTACAAAGTCAATAACACTATCTGCCCCTTTACCATTACAAATAGAAATTATTTTTTCTATTGGACTACCAGTTCCAGAAGATACAGATCCAACTACACTAGTGTTTACAACAAAATCTGCACCCATCTTTTTTGCAGTATCAAATTTTTTGTCATCTGTATCAATGCAAATAATTTTGGCTTTTGTTGTTGCCTTTGCAAGTTGTATCGCCATTAATCCTAATCCACCAGCCCCAATTATAACCAAATATTCAGGAGAATTCACATTTGCTTTTTTAACAGCATTGTATGCAGTAAGTCCAGAACAAGCAAGAGATGTTGCAGAATCTGGATCAACCCCGTCAAGTTTTGCCAAATATTTAAAATCAGGAATTAAAGCATAATCAGAATAGCCACCATCTTGAAAAACACCCATTGATCTAGGGGCATCACACAAATTTTCATTTCCTACTTTACATGCAGGGCATTCCCCACAACCTATCCAAGGGAAAACTAAAACTTCATCTCCTTTTGATATTCCAGAAACCCCGTCACCAATTTCTTCAACAGTTCCCACAATCTCATGCCCTGGAGTTACAGGATATTTTACACCTCTATCTGTAACTTTCATAAATTCTCCATCACCTAAATCATATCCACCTTCCCACAAGTGTAAATCACTATGACAGACACCAACAGATCTTACTTTGACTAAAACCTGGCTTCCTTGAGGTTTAGGAGTCTCAGACTCAAATACTGCAAGAGGCTCATTGGGGCCTGTAATTCGAGCAGATTTCATAGACTAATTGTTTGTCATAACAATATAAGAGTTGACTGGAAGTGAGAAAAAAATAGAGCCCTTAGATATTATGGAATATGACAAAAGTTATCATGTGAGCGAATCACAAACTTCCAAAGGCATTTCTCAAGAACCAGTAAATATTCTATTTAGCCCATCATCTGTTGCCAAAAAAGACGTTTGGGAAATTGACCTGATTCAGATTTTGGATTTATTAATAAAAATTTTAGAAAAATCAGGTCAAAAAGATCTCAAAGTTGCAGGAATGGCAGCATTATCATCATCGTTAATCTATAGAATGAAAGTAGAAAGTATTTTTGCATTACAAAGAGCAGCAATGGAGAAAAAATCAATGAGTCAAAGAACAGACATTGACATTGAATTAATTGACATTCCATTTAGGCATGAATCTACATATCCAGTTTCATTAGATGATTTATTGGGATTACTTCAAAATCTTATTGGTACAATTGCAAATCCACAATCAAGAAGAAACAGAAAACTAGAGATTGAGCCAATTGAAGCACCTGATTTCCAAGAATATTTTATTTCATTAGAAAGCATCATTGGAAAATATGAGGACTTGGTAATGAAGAAAATTTCATCAGCTGGGTTTGGATTACTTCAAGATGTCATTACAGATCTAGATCAAACTGATTCAATTAGGTGCTTCTTTGCGATATTATTTTTGGCCAGAGACCAAAAAGTAGACCTTGAGCAAGTTGAAGAAGACATCAAAATTACGATAATAAAAGAAGAATTAACAAACTGATCAATAATGAAGAAAAGATTTCTTTAACTATATTTCAGAGGTGAGATAGATAATTGGCTAAAATAGTGAACATGGATGAAGCAACTGCAAGAATTGAAGCAGCACTTTACTCAGCAGGCAGACCTCTCAGAATAGAAGACGTAATCAGAGCCTCAGGCACAGAATCCAGGACAAAGACATTAGAATTACTCGACAGCATTATGAAAAAGACAAAGTCTGCATTCAAAGCACTCGAAGTAATCATACTCCCAGATGGATCATATGTATTTCAGCTAAAGCCAGAATTCAGTTCTACTGTGAAAAGATATGCTTCAAAACCAATTCTTCCAAATGCAGCACTAAAGACATTATCTTACATTGCATATAGTCAACCAATATCATCAAAACAACTTGTAGAAACAAGAGGTTCTGGCGTTTATGCACATCTAAAAGAACTACGACAATTAGATTTTATCCATCATCAAAATGTTGGAAGATTAAAAATTTACACAACAACAGAAAAATTCCAAAAATATTTTGGAATTCAAGGAGATGTGGAAGATCTAAAACAAAGACTATTTTCCAAAGTGAGAAAAACAGCAAGTATGAGCCATACAAATCCTACTCCACAAATTGTTACAGAATTAAACTAAGTAGATTTTTTTATCAAGGCTAATTTTTTGCGTTTTGTATAAATTAGAGTAATTCAGACAAATCTTTGTGAGAAAATCAGTAGAGAATCTAGCAACCAGTAAAATAACTGGTGGAAGAAGACATCCACTTAGAACTAGACGAAAATATGAAACAGATAGATATCCAAATGAAGCAATAAATGAAACTCAAGTAACAATAACAAGACGAATACGTGGAGACAATAGAAAGACAGCTTTGAAATCAATTGATTTTGTTAATCTAGCTACAGGAGATGCTAAAGTTAAGAAAGTAAAAATTCTCAAAGTTTTAGAGAATGCTACAAATAACGATTACAAACGACGTGGCATTATTACAAAAGGTGCAGTATTAGAAACACAAGAAGGTAAATGCAGAATAGTTTCTAGACCAGGACAAACCGGAATAGCTAACGCAATTTTACTAACGGAATAAAATGAAAGATTACGAACACATCGTAATCTGGTTGGATTATTTCAACAAGAATTTAAAAAAATCAAAAGGTCGAAGATTAGGATTAGAAAAATGTGTTTTTGATCCTTCACTAAAAGAATTAATGGATGCAACAAAAACTGCAGGATTTGAAATTACAGAATCAGATGACAAAGTAAGATTTCCTAAAAGACCATTTGTTAGATCAGGATATGTTATTTTACCAAAAGAATCCTCCAAAACAAAAGTTCTTAACAAAATTTCGGAAAAATTAATTGCAAAAAGGTCCAAACAGTCAAAATAAAATCAAATCTAGCTCTTAACTAAAGTAAAGTTGACAGAAGTCTATGATAAGAATATCACATTAGTGTTTTTAATTGCAGGAGGTAGGCGAAATAATGCACCTAGCCGGTAGCGGCAGGGTAATCATTCAGCTAACTAACAAATTAGTTGAAGGACAGATACTCTGTGACGACAAAGGAACTAGAGTTGCAAAAGTAATGGAATTGATTGGTCCAGTTAGAAGACCATTTGCATCTGCAACTCCGTTAACAAACAATATCAAAAAATACATTGGCAAAAGTGTTTTCGCATCTGAAGAATCTCCTGCTAGTACACCAAAAAAATTTAGGAGAAAAAATAAATGAACATACTAGAAAAACAAAACTGTCCTGAATGTAAATCAACATTAGTTGATGACATGCAGAATGGTGAAATAATCTGTTCTGGTTGCGGCGTTGTAGTCGATGATCAGATATCAGATTTTGGTCCAGAAACAATAAGCTCGAATCTCGAAGACAAGATGAAGCTAGCAAGAGCAACCGGACAAACAACTTATTCTCAACATGACTTGGGAATAGCAACTGAGATTTCAATTAGTGCAAAGGACTTTAGTGGAAAAACAATCAACCACAATGTAGCAAGTCAAATGCATAATCTCAGAAAATGGCAACAGAGAATACGCGTTTCTTCACCAAAAGAAAGAAGATTAGCAAGTGTTTTAACAAAAATGGGTGAAACATGTGCAAGTCTTAATCTTTCAAGAAACGTGTTGGAAACTGCTTCTATGATATACAGAAACATGGATGGACATGTTGATGTGAAGGGAAAATCAGTAGTTAGCATTACAGCTGCTACAATTTACATGGCATGCAAACAATGTGATGTGATAAGATCATTAGAAGAAATTTGTCGAGGAATATGTCCGGCAGCAGATGTTAAATCAAAAACAAAACTTGCAGCAAGATACTATAGAACCATGGTAATGGAAATGGGACAATTAACTGCCCCAGTTGTAACCATGGACAAATACATCTCAAAGATTGCAAACATGACACAAACTGAGGTAAGAGTCGAAAGACTAGCCTTAGAAATTGCAGAAAAAACCAAAGATAGTAGCATTTCAGATGGGAAAGCTCCCAACGGAATTGCAGCAGCATATCTGTATGTTGCATCAGTCCTGCTTGGACAAAACGTACTTCAAAGAGACGTTTCAAGTATTGCAGGCGTCACAGAAGTTACTATCAGAAATAGATGTAAAGAGATTCTAACTTGTTACAAACTCAAAATTACTTTGAGACCATCTCTGACCAAATAATTATCCCCCCCCCTTTTCATTTTATTATCAAAAATGTCCGTTAGGATCAGCTAAATTTCGTCGGCATTATATAGAGAAACAGAATAAAACGCGACATGGCAGTATTAGAAATCAAAGACCTTCATGTATCAAGAGAAGGCAAAGAGATTCTCAAAGGAGTCAATCTTAAGACAGGACCTGGAGAAGTACATGCCATTATGGGACCAAATGGTTCAGGGAAAAGTACATTATCTTACACATTACTTGGACACCCAAAATATCAAGTAACAAAAGGAGATATTTTGATTGATGGTGAAAGCATTTTAGGTTTAACTGCAGATGAAAGAGCAAAGAAAGGATTGTTTTTAGGATTTCAATATCCAACAGAAGTTTCGGGTGTAGGATTTTCACATTTTCTTAGAACAGCTTACAATTCTTTAAGCAAAGCACTAGAAGGAGATGACAGAGAAGTCTTCATCACAGTAAGAGAGTTTCAAAAATATCTAAAAGAAAACTTGGAAAAAGTTGGATTAAAAGAAGAATTTCTTTCAAGATACCTTAATGAAGGATTTTCTGGAGGAGAAAAGAAACGTGCAGAAGTATTACAAATGGCAGTATTAAGACCAAAAATTTCAATTTTAGATGAACCAGATTCAGGTTTAGATATTGATGCAGTTCAAGCAGTAGCACAAGCAATTAGTAAAGTATCTGGAAAAGAGGCAACTACAATTATAATCACTCACTATGCTAGAATTCTAAAATTCTTAGATAAGCTAGACTTTGTTCATGTGTTTGCAGGAGGAAAAGTATTACAGACAGGTGATGCAACCCTTGCAGACAAATTAGAAGCAGAGGGTTATGAGTGGGCCATAGAACAAGCAGCATAATCAAATTTAAACAGAAAAATTTTTTAAAAAACTATTGATTTACAAAGTTCAAGTAGAATTTTCTAAAGAATTTCTAAAAGTTCATGACGATCAAATCAACATTGGAATAAAATCAAAGCCCATCAAAGGAGAATCCAATAAAGAAATCATCAAAAAACTAGCAAAGCATTTTGGAGTATCAACTGTATTAATTCAGATAAAATCAGGTCATAAATCTAGGCAAAAAATTATCGAAGTATTATAATAGAGAATCTAGTTTTTGTTTAAATAGGGTTTCAAGATTGGGAAAAACATGTCAGAAGACAATGATCAACATTATTTTAATTTCTCATTTTTCAAAGTAGACCCCAAATGGAGATGGATGGCAGACTTGGCAAAAGAAGAATCTGCAAAAGAAGTTGAAAATGTAATTAAAAATTCAGGAATAATGTTTAGATCATATTCAAATTTAGGGTTAAGAGATGATACTGACTTTCTGTTATGGTTTTCTGCAAAAACAGTTGAAGAAATTCAAATAGTTATTGAGAAATTATACAAAACAGTATTTGGAAAATACATCATACCTTCTAGAACATATCTTTCATGTACTAGACCATCACTTTATGTTCAAGAACAAAAAGCACATGGTTTTGTCACAGGGACTGATCCAAAAAAACATGTGATAGTATACCCATTTACTAAAACAAGAGAATGGTATCTAATACCAAAAGAAAAACGTCAAGAAATAATGGATGAGCATATAGAAGTAAGCAAAAAATACCCTCAAGTCATACTTAACACGACATACTCTTTTGGAATTCATGATGAAGATTTCATGTTAGCATTTGAAGTAGATGATATCAGGGATTTCCAAGATCTAATCATGGAATTAAGAGAGACTCAAGTATCCACATATGTCAAAAATGATATTCCAATGATTGTATGTGTCAAAAAAGACCTAGTTCCATTAATTTCAAGTTTAGGATAAATTATTGAAAAATATCATTTCATATCAAAATATCAATAATGCAAATCTCGGATAAACATAAATTGTGAAATTTCAGATCGAAAAGCAGAAAAATGAATTACAATAAACTAGGAAAAACAGATATCAAAATATCAGAAATAGGATTTGGGGCATGGGCTATTGCTCTTGATTGGTGGGGCAAAAAAATTGAAGAAGATGAGGCAAAAAGAATGCTCAAAAAAGCATATGATGTAGGAATTAATTTCTTTGAAACAGGTGACTTGTATGGTAAAGGAAAAAGCGAGAAGCTAATTGGTGAAGTTTTCAAAGATATGAGAGACGAGATTGTTATTTCTACAAAATACGGTTATGATTTCAGAGAAGTTGAACAAATTGGACATAAAGAACTTCCACAGAAATTTGATGAAGATTTTACAAGAATGTCATTAAGAAATAGCTTAGAGAGATTACAAACAGATCATCTCGACATGTATGGTTTGCATAATCCAAAACTAAAAGACATTAAAGATGATTCAATATTCAATGTACTTGATAGTTTTATTGCAGATGAATCTATCAAGACATATCAAGTTGCTCTAGGTCCAGCTATTGGATGGACACAAGAAGGTCTTGAAGCATTAGATAAACCAAATGTTAGCGCAGTCCAAACAGTTTACAATATCTTAGAACAGACACCAGGAAAAGAATTAATGAAAAAAGCTGAGGAAAAAAATGTTGGGATTCTAGTTAGAGTGCCAGAAGCATCAGGAATTTTAACAGGAAAAGTAAATGCGAATACAAAGTTTGATGAAAATGATCATAGATCAGTAAGAAAACATGAATGGATTCTCGAATCATTAAAAAAAGTTGAACAGTTAAGACCAATTGCCGAAAGAAATGGACTAAACATAACAGAATTTGCAATGAAGTTTATGATGACAAAAAAAGGATTTGCATCAGTACTTCCAACAATGATCAGTGAAGAAGAGATTATCAATTATGCTGAAATGGCAGATGGAAAATACATTTCAGATTCAGATATGAAGGAAGTTGAAGAATTGTATAATACTTGGCCTTCCTATGAATTAAAAGCAACACCTCAAGCAAGTTAATCCATAGATGAACATACCAATAGACTCAAAAAAAACACTAGAAGTTATCGAAAGAATGAAGCTTGCTAAAATTGGCAAGTATGATAAATGGGAGAAAATTATAAAAAAAATTAAAAATGAACTACCGTTGAATCCCGGAGAACTGGAATATTATACAAATCTGACAAGAATTTACAAGAATTCAAGCATCAACAGTAGAAGTAAGATGTATCATACAAAACTATCAGAGTTAGATGAAAAGCCTCCATGTAAGGAATGTGGTGAGAATTCGCTATACTACTGTAGCATGAATGATCAATATTTTTGCACAATCCATGTCGTAGGACATGATGAAAATGAGATTTAGGAAATAGGAATTGTCTCTTCTAAAGTGAAAGAATGTTCTACAAAATATTCAACTCGTGTTTTTTTGAATTCACGGGAACTAAAGAGAATATTATAATCATCAACATGAATTTGTTCTTGTATTGTCTTTGCCATTTCATGAGCCTCATCATGAGTTTTACAGTGAATCATTGAAAAAACATTGTATGGCCAATCAGCATATGTAGGTCTCTCATAACAATGACTAACTTGAGGAAATGATCCTAATGTTTCTCCAACTTCTAAGATTCTATCCTTAGGAACTTTCCATACTATCATACCATTTGCAGTGAACCCAACTTGCCTATGCCTCAAGATAGCAGCAAATCTTCGCATTACACCAATATCTTCATAATGTTTCATTTTTTCAAATAATTTATTTTCAGTAATCCCAAGATTATTTGCAGCCTTTACAAATGGTTCATCAATAATTTCCATATCTTTTTGTAATTCACGGATAAAGTCCTTATCTTGTTCAGTAGGTTCAAAGTTTACATTTTTAATTTCTTTTTTCTCCTCTGTTGGAGCAACCTCATGCTTTTTTCCTTCAACCATGTCAAGCTTTACACCAATCTTGAATAGTTGTAAAGTTGGAAGCATTCTAACTTTTTTAATTCCTTTTAGTACATTGAACTTTTCAAGTTCTTTTTCCAAATCTGCACCAGGAGGAACAGCTAATGTGAACCAAAGATTAAACTGATGATCACGTTCATAATTATGACTAACACCAGGATGACGATTAATTTGATTTGCAACATTTTCTAATTGATCATCTTCAATCTCCATTGCAACTAGAGAACTTGTATAACCAAGTTTTCGGGTATCAAAAATTGCACTTAGTTGTCGTAGAACTCCAATTTTCTTAAGTTGGTTTAGGCGTTCTTTGATAGTTTCAGGAGTAGAATCAAATTTTTTAGCAATAGCATCAAAAGGTCGTGTTACAAGTGGAAATGTCCATTGAATTTCATTTAGTAATTCTTTATCAGATTCATCTATAGAAGACAACAAGTCAATAACTTGTACATTCAATTAAAAATGTAGCTGGTATTTTACGCGTTAATTTTTAATACATAAATAGAAACTTAATTCCTTTTGATCGATGATAGTTGATCTAAATCTTCAAGGCAAGTCAGTGATTGTTATTGGTGGAGGAAATGAGGCACAAAAAAGAATTAATTCCTTGCTAAAACAAGGCTGTGAGATTCAAGTAATTAGTGACTCAGTTAACTCCCAAATTAATAAATTAGTAAAAATTAAAAAAATTAAATTAAAAAAACAGAAAGTTTCAGATACAAAATTTATTTCAAAATTTAAACCAAATATGATCATTACAACTACTAACGACAAAAATCTTAATCAAAAAATTATCAACAGTGCAAAAAGAAACAAGATTATTGCATATAGTTCAGATAATCCAGAAGATAGTGACTTTTCAAATCCTGCAATAATTGATTTTGAAAATATGATTCAAATTGCAATTTTTACAGGAGGTCGCAGTCCAGCAATGTCAAAGAAGATTAGAATTCAATCAGAAAAAATATTCAAAAAAATCATCACAAAAGAAGACATTGTTAGAATTAAAATTCAAAAGATCGCAAGGAAGATAGCAAAAGAAGCTATTTCCACTCAAATTCAAAGAAGTAAATGTCTTCATAGTATCATGTCTGACAATGAGATTGATCAGTTAATAAAAGACGGCCAGTTGAAAAAAGCTGAAAAGAGAGCCATTACAATACTGAGAAATTGGAAATGAATCAAAATATAATCAATGCACGTGTAACTTTTCGTAACTCTCCAATCCATATTCTTGAGCAATTTACAATAAAAGATATAGAAAATGCATACAAGCAATTCAAAAATCATTCAGGACTAGACGAATGTGTAATTATTCAAACATGTAATAGAATTGAGTTATTTGGCAAATCAAAAACATATGATCTAGATAAAATCAAGAAAACATGGGCATCACTTGCAGGTCTTGAAGAAGAGATATTTAATGAAAACTTGGAATTTGAAGAAAATCAAGAAGCAATACATCATTTGTTAAAACTAACATCAGGTTTAGACTCTATGGTATTAGGAGAAGAACAAATTTTAGGTCAGATAAAAAATTCCATTACATCTGCTAGAAAAATAAAAGCATCTGGACAGCACCTTAACACTTTATTTGATAAAGCAATTAGAATCGGGACTAGAATTAGAAACTCTAGTGGAATTGGTAAAGGTGGAATTTCAGTGGGTTCCATGGCAGTAAAACTCGCAGAAGAAAATATTGATGAACTAAAATTAAAGAAAACTTTGTTAATTGGGACTGGTGAAGTGTCTACTCTTGTTGCAAAATCATTACAAAAAAGAGGATATGCCTTTGATGTCACAAGTAGAACAATTGGAAGATCACAAACATTTTGTGAAACAATGGGAGGAAAACCAATCAAATTTGAAAAAGTTCTTTCTGGATTTGAAAATTATGATGTGATATTTGTAGCAACAACAGCACCATATTTTCTGGTAACGCATGAAAGAA
>JAMHKW010000023.1:0-16388 GCA_028439805.1 Candidatus Nitrosopumilus sp.
ATGGCATTGCGCTGTTAGCTACACCACCTGCACCTGCTGCAAAGAATAATGCAATTCCCCCAACTGCCCACATCATTGGTGTTGAGAATTTGATTCTACCATTCCACATTGTTGCAACAAAGTTAAACACGTGCATGGCAGATGCTGGAACAGCTGCAAGAGTTCCTATCATAAAGACTGTTTTTTCGGTAAATGACATTCCAGTTGCAAACATGTGATGGGCCCATGATGAGAAAGCAACCATTGATAACAAAACAAATGCAAAGACACCAGAATTGTAGCTGTAGATTGGTTTTCTTGAAAATCTTGGAATGATTTCATACATCATACCAATTGCTGGAATTACCAAAACGTATACTTCTGGATGGAATGTAAACCAAAACAAGTGTGAATACGCAATTGGATCACCACCCATTGCAGGATTGAAAAACCCACTTACACCTAATCTATCAGTTAGAAGCATCAAGAGCGCTGCTGCAAATGTTGGAATTGCAACAAGGATAATCAAAGATGATGCTAAAAATGACCAAGCCAATAATGGGACTTGCCCGATTGACATGTCTGGATGTTTACATTTGAGAATAGTAACAATAAAGTTGATGGCACCAAGTACTGATGAGATACCTAAAATCTTTAGTCCAAATATCCACATGTCAGCTGCTGGACCTGGAGCACTAATGACAGAGTATGGTGGTTGCGCATACCATGTAAAGTCAGCAAATCCTAACCAGATGAGGGCACCACCAGGTGGAATCATCCAAAATGCAATTGCATTAAGTTTTGGATATGCCATATCCTTGTATCTAACCATTATTGGAACAAAGTAATTTCCAACTGCAGATGCAAAAGGAATGATAAACAAGAAGATTAGTGTCGTACCGTGAACAGTAAAGATTCTGTTAAAGGTCATAGAATCTGCAATAATTTGTGTACCTGGTAAGAATAATTCTGCTCTGATTGCAAGTGCTAGTGTACCACCTAAGAACAAGAATGCAAGTGACATGATAAGATAAAGTAAACCAACATCAGTGTGATGTGTTGAGAACATAATTTGCCATATTGGACGTGGCTTTGCTAATTCTAGAACCATCAGTTAATCTCCTCGCTTAAAACAATCGAAAGTTGGGATAATAATGTTATCAAGCTGATGGTTCCTCCACATACAATGTTCCGCGCATATTATAATGAATCAATCCACAATATTCTCTGCATTGAATATCATGAACACCTGGTGCATCTGGAGCAAACCATACGGTATTAACTCGACCTGGAACTGCATCCAATAAAACAACATAATCATGAATGTTAAAAGAATGAATGACATCTTTTGACATTATCTCAAATTTGTATGCCTTGCCAACTTCAACATGTAACTCACCAATTTCTTTTGTTCCATCTTCATGTTCAAAAGTCCAGAACCATTGTTGCCCAGTTACTTTGATTACTTCAGCATCTGCAGGAATATGTTCCACAAGTCTTTCTGCTTCCCATGCTTCTGCTCCAACCCATGCCATTAATGCAATTACAATTGCAACGTAAATCCATTCGGGCCAGTTAGAATGTCCACTCATTTCTACCAGTCAGTTCCCTCATATGCAGTTGGTTTTGCTTTTGGGTGTGATTCTCTAAATCTCCAAACTAGCCAAATCATTGTTCCTGCTACTACTGCACCAACTGTAAATGCAACAGTCATCATTCTAAAGAATAAATTCCAAATAACTACTCTACGATCAAGATATTCTCCAGGTTCATCACCTGCAGCAAATGCTAAGTCCACAACTGGGACTATTACTAAAACTGCCAATACCAAGAATAATCCTACAATACTCTTCATTAGCGATTGACTGACGAAACCTATAATTTCTATTTAAGGGTTTTCAAGATTACTAGCTACTAACCTTGATCGAAACGTGATGGATGCATTACGTTAAGTCCTGAAAGTGAAAATTTTCTATCCTTTTCTCTGAAGATGTTAAGCGAAGCATTTGCAATAATTAATTCAAAGAGATTGACAGGAGATAAATCAACAATGGTTGAAAGCATTGCCTTGATTGGATCCATATGAGTTACAAGCAACACATTCTCATCAGGATGTTTTTCAATTATGTGATCAACAATTCCTAGAACTCGTTTTTTGACATCGGGAAAAGTTTCTACTCCATTATGAGCAATCTCAAGTTCACCATTATAAAATTTCATAAAGACATTACCATGACTTTGAAAAATCTCATCATATGGCATGCCAGTAAATTTTCCCATATCAAGTTCAATTAAACGATCATCAATTGTAACATCAAGTGAGTTATGTTTTCCAACAATTTCTGCAGTATGTTTTGCTCTTTCTATTGGACTTGAATAAATTGTAGAGATATTCATGTGTTCAAGTAATTCAGCAGTATGTTCAGCTTGTTTTATTCCAATATCAGTTAATGGAACACCTTCAGTTCTGCCAGCCAAAATTCTTTCGGTGTTATTTTTTGCCTGACCATGTCTAAGGAAAATTATTTGTCCCAATTTGATCGAATTTCAAATAGAGATAATAATAACATTATCAGATAGATATCATGAAAGTAGGAATTATTGGCGGAACTGGTGGAATGGGTAAAGGTTTTGCTTTAAGATGGTCACAAAATCATGATGTAATTATTGGCTCAAGAGATGCAGTAAGAGCATCTGAATCAGCAGTAGAATACACTAATCTTGCCAAAGAAGCATTTGGAGAAATCAAGGGAACGATTTCTGGAAACGATAACGTTTCAGTTGCAAAAGAAAGTGATGTTTTGATTTTATCAATTCCATATGACAATATTGATTCAACATGTTCTGGGATTTTACCTGAGATCAAAGATAGTTGTGTTGTTATATCTCCAATTGTTCCAATGACAAAAACAGATGTTGGATTTGAATGTGTAGCAATTAAGGAAAACAAACCATTTTCATATCAACTAGTATTAAACCACATGAAAGATAAATCAAAACTTGTTTCAGCATTTCATGTAATTTCTGAAAAGAAGTTAATCAATCCAACATTGGAGCTTGATTATGACATCTTTGTATGTGGAGATGATGATGCATCAGTTCAAGTGGTAAATGGATTAATTAATGAAATTAAAGGACTAAGACCAATTTACTTGGGTCCAGTAGAATTATCTTATTTTGCAGAAATGTCTACACCACTTCTTCTAAATGCAATGATAAAAAATAAAATTAAAAATCCAGGTATCAAAATTATCTAAGTTAGTTTTTTTCATTTATTATGAGTCACGAATACTATAGACGCGGTAAAAATTGGTTCACAGCAATTGGTGTGCTTTTTTCTGTAATGGCAGTGATAGTTTTAATCAGACAATTATTAATCTGGGGACCAGAATTTGTTGAAGATTTTTTGATAAATGGAGAAATAACAAATGAGAAAGTTTCAGCAGCAATGTTAGGCTTTGGGATTTTTATGATAGCATTAGGATTTAGAAAACATGAACAAAAGAGATGAATTTCTAAAATCACAAAAAGTATTACGGTTAGCAACAATTGGTAAAAACAAAACTCCACATATTGCTCCTGTGTGGTATGTGTATAGTGGAAAGAAGATCTACATAGGAACAAACACTAGAACAAAAAAGGCAAAAAATGCAAAAATAAACAAACATGTTGCCTTTTGTGTTGATGTAGGCATCAATTCACCAAGCATTTATGGAGTTATGGGACAAGGAGATGCCAATTTAATTTTAGAAAGCAAAAAAGTAAAAACAATTGCAAAAAAAATCCTTTTAAAATATTTCAAGACATTAGAAAATAAATCTGCAAAAGAATTACTTGATGATACTGATTGTATTATAGAAATTATTCCTAAAAAGTTTTCAGTTTGGAGTTATTAACTAACAAATTCTTCAATTTTGTTCATTGCAGATTCTAATACTTTAAGACTAGGAAGATAAACAAGTCTAAAATGTCCACTTCCATATTGTGTACCAAATCCAGAACCATGAACTGTAAGTACACCTTTTGTTTCTAAGAGTTTTGTAACAAATTCTTTATCTGTACCAAATCTATTGTCTTCAATCTTTGGAAATGCATAAAATGCACCTTTTGGATTCGAACAAGAGATACCAGGCATTTCATTGAGACGTTTTACAACCAAGTCTCTATGTTTTTTGATTTCAGAAACAAAGTCATTAATGTAATTTTGAGGACCTCGAAGAGATTCTAGTGCTGCATGTTGTACTGGAAGACTAGTTGCAATCCTAACTCTTGCTAATTTTGGTAGATTTTCTCGTAGTTCCTCAAGTTGTGGTGATTGATTAAATGCAATGTAACCAATTCTCCAACCAGACATGAGATGAACTTTTGAGAATCCATTTAGAACAATTACAGGTGAATCTCCTGCAACTTTACCAATTCCTACAAATTTTTCGTCAAAAATTATTTGATCATAAATTTCATCACAAATTATGTAGAGATTATGTTGATTTGCAATATCTACTAATTCTTTTAGTGAATTTTCATTAAATACAGCACCTGTAGGATTGTTTGGGCTAATCAAACAAATTGCAACAGTCTTTGATGTAATCTTAGATTTAATATCATCAATGTCAGGTCTAGAATTATTCAAATCTACTGCAAATTCTACAGGAGTTCCACCATGCAATCTCACATATGATGCATATGGAGGATAGTATGGTCCAGGTAAAAGTACTTCATCACCTTCTTCCACAATTGAAGAAATTACCATATCAAGTCCTTCAGAGACACCATTAGTAACCAAAATTTCATCAGCCCCAATTGAGAGTCCTTTTGCATTTTCTTTTTTAGCAATCTCTTCTCGTAATTCTAAGAGACCTTCAGATGTAGAGTAATAATTTTCTCCTTTGTTAATTGCATCAATTAGAGCTTGTTTGACATTATCTGGAGGTTGAAAACCAAATTGTACAGGATCACCAATGTTAAGATAATCAACTTGCATTCCCTTTTGTTCTACTTTTCTTGCAGCTAGAACGATATCTCTAATGGCATATTCAACACCGACTACTTTTTTCGATACTTTCAAAGTATCTAGACAGATATTTAGGCCTGTTAAAATCTTACTTCTTTGGACTCGTTGCACAGTCTGGATAGTGCGAGCGGCTTCGAACCGCTAGGTCGAGGGATCGAAGCCCTCCGAGCCCTTTAGATTATTTTATTAGGCAAATAATTTGCCATTATGATGAAATGAAGATATCACCATTCAAACTTGGATTGGGATTAGTAATTGTAGGAATAATTTGGGTTTCATTTATTTTTGATGAAACTGAAAAATTACATGATTCAATTTTACTAAAACAATCAAACTCTCTTGAACTAAAATCAGAATTTTTGGGTATTGGTATTGGGTATTACAAAGTATACATGCCTGAGTTTGCAGGTGAAGAGGTGTTTGTCCAAATATTAGATACAAAAGACAGTGTAATACAAGAACAAAAGATTCAGACAAAAATGTCAGTTGGATATTTTGATTTTAATGAGAATGGTACACACACATTAAAAGTTACAAATATTTCAAAAAATACCATTGATTTGCAAATAGAATTTGGCGATACAAATTCTCAAAAAATGTTTCCACCAGGAATTATGATACTTGTAGGTGCTGTTGTTATGATGATGATAGCATATATGAAAATAAAAAATTACAATATAGAGCAACCAGATGAAAATATTTCATAGATTTGAATACATTGAATTGTATGCCCAAAAACTAGAACCAAGTTAAAGATTAACCAAGTTGTGAAAAACAAGAATGCTACAATCGAGAAAGGAAGAAATGCTTTGAGTTTGGTGTGTTCTCTATTTTTTAATATCAAAACTGCTCCTAATGATGCAAGAACAAGTCCAAATTCAAGTGGTTGATGAGACCAAGAAATCAAACCATCAATTCCAAAGATATCATGAGATAAAGAATCACCAAATCCTGAAACAGTCTGTAGTATAGAACCAGCAATAACAAGTTTAATCCCAGTTTTAAGAGAGCCCTTAACTGATTTTCGAAGTATTAGCATACAGCCCATAATTGCAGCACAGCTAGTCATAGATACTCCGGCATACACTACAATATGAGATGGGCTCCAGAAAAATTCTGGTTCTTTTTGAAGATGTGAGATGGCATCCCAAAATCCTGCTGAAACAACTACAACAGAGCCAATAACTGCTAAAATTGATACAACTGAAACAAGTAGACTAGATTTTGCAAGTGTAGAGTTTGAAATTCTGTGAATTAATTTCATTATCTTTCTACATTATCTTAGTAATATGAAATATTGTAATGTGTTAATTAGAAAAATTCAACATTATGGGTAATTTTAAGAATTAACTATATTAGATGAAACAATCAACAGAGAATATGAGTCCAGGAATTGGATTAATGAAGAGAAGATTAGAAAAAGAAAAAGATGCAATAGCACTTGCAGTATCAGGCATTGCA
This sequence comes from Candidatus Nitrosopumilus sp., assembly GCA_028439805.1. Classification (GTDB taxonomy): domain Archaea; phylum Thermoproteota; class Nitrososphaeria; order Nitrososphaerales; family Nitrosopumilaceae; genus Nitrosopumilus. Next base: position 6,452 of record JAMHKW010000023.1, read on the forward strand.
AAAAAATATGATAAAAAACCAGATGATATCAAGACATTAGAAACAAAGTATGATGATGATGCAGGAGATTGGTATGTTGCATTGGGATGGGAAGAGAAAAAAGCCATAATTAAGATGGATTCTGTTCAGGGAATCATTACTGAAATTAAAGAAATTTAATTATCAAGTGATATTTTGAAAATAACATGACTAGAGCAATTGTTCTTGGTGGTTCAAGAGGAATAGGAAAAGCAATTTCAGAATCACTAAAATCCATAGAAATTGATGTTTTTGCTGCTTCAAAAAATGATATTGATACATCAGATTTAGATAGCGTTAAAAGATTTCTAGAAAAACACAATCAAACAGACATACTAGTTCTAAACACAGGAGGTCCTGCACCAAAACAATTCTCAACTATAACTGAGGATGATTGGAAACTATATCATAATCAATTATTTCTAGGATTTTGTACTATTTTACAGAATATCAAAATCAATGATGGTGGGTATATCTTTTTGATTAGTTCAAATGTGATCAAAGAGCCAAATGCAAAATTGATAATTTCTTCAGCATATCGTGCGGCATTTAGTGAAGTTTTTAAAATTTTAAGCAAAGAATATGCAGAAAAAAATATCAGTTGTATCAATATTGCACCAGGTCCTATCAATACAGATAGAACTCAAGAATTAATAGAAAATATTGAAGAATTCACAAAATCACTGCCCATGAAAAGACTAGGAGAACCCCAAGAGATAGGGAATTTTGTAAAAGCAATTATTGAAAATGAAATAAAATATCTTTCAGGGGTTACAATAAACTTTGATGGTGCTAATTCAAACTATATTTTTTAAAACTATTTTTTAAATTCAACATTTGGTGTATCAGGTTGGCCTGTGATTGCTATCAATCCACCCTCACGTAGCTGTTGTAATAATTGCATAACTTCTTTTTCTACTTGGTTTCTTTGTAATCCTGTTTGTTGTGCAAATATTTCTACTAATTCTGTAACTTTACGTTGTCCATTACAAGATTTCCAAAAATCAACGATTGCTTGATTTACCATAAAACCTTGCTCATGTTCATTTGCTAATACCATAGAACCATCGTCTTGTTGGACTAATTTTCCAACACCTTGAGGTAATGCAGTTTCATAATTTATTGGTGCAGGGGTATTCATTCCAGCTCCCATGTTCTTGATTTTGGTTTTTGCCTCTTCTGACATTTTATCCATTGACCATGGTGGTTCCCAGACAATGTCTACTTTGACATTGTTAACTCCTGGAACTTTTTTTACATATCTTGTTGCATCTTGAACCAAAGTTTCATGAAGTGGACAACCTTGAGTTGTCATAGTCATTTTAATATTAACATCATTGTTATCTGCAACATCAATTCCATAAATCAATCCCATCTCGACAATGTTTAGAGGAACCTCAGGATCCATACATTGTTTAAGAGAATCCTCAATTGCTTGTGCAGAAACTGTACTCATATTGTAAATTGCAGTTTGAAAAACAATAAAAACTTTCTATTAATTAGCTTCAAATAATTTTTTGATAGATTCATCATAAGGAGGCTGAGCTACTCCTTTTTCTGTAATTATACCAGAAATCAGTTCTGGTGGAGTCATGTCAAATGCAGGGTTTATGACGTTGATATCATCAGGAGCAGTTTTTTTATCCCCAATTCCTGTAACTTCAGTTCCCTTTCGCATCTCAATAATTACATCTTCAGCTTTACTTTTCATATCAATTGTAGATAATGGGGCTGCCACATAGAAAGGAATTCCATGTTGTTTTGCCATAGTTGCTACTTGATAGGTTCCAATTTTATTAAAGACATGACCAGTACTAACAATTCTATCTGCACCTACAACAACTTTGTTTACAAGACCATTTGCCATACTATATCCTACTGCAGTATCTGGAATAAGACTAACATCAAATCCATCATGTTTTAATTCAAAAGCTGTTAGTCTAGAACCTTGTTGTATAGGTCTTGTCTCAGTAGCAATGACTTTGACATTTTTTCCACTCTCTCTAGTTGCACGAATAACACCTAATGCAGTTCCATAAGCAACAGTAGCTAATGCACCAGCATTACAATGAGTCATTATAGTATCATTATTATCAAAAAGAACAGACCCATTTTTTCCCATAGTTTTATTGATTTCAATATCTTCATCAGCCATTTTTTTGGCTGTGCTAATTACTAGTTCTTTAATTTGTTCAACTGAATCTCCAGAATTTGCTACATTCATGATTTTTTCTAATCCCCATCCCAAGTTTACAGCAGTAGGTCGTGTCTCAAAGAGAATTTGCTTTGCCTTTTCTAAATCTAAAATTAATTCATCTTTAGTAGTTGCTTTACTTTGCAGCACAGCTAACCCTAAACCAAATGCACCAGATACACCAATTGCAGGAGCACCTCTTACTACAAGAGTTCTAATAGCATCAGCAACTTGATTGAAATCATCATATTCTACAAAAACAAGTTCATTTGGTAATTTTGTTTGATCAATCATTACAACTTTGTTGTTTTTCCACTCTACTGTTCTAAGAGATGAAGGAATATCAGTTAATTGTTCTTCCAAGTTAGCTTGAATCCATTCCAACTTTATTAAAACCATACCAAGAATACAATAAATGACTCAGTCTTACAAGGAAGACTTTTGAATTAGAAATGAGCCTGTAATTCAAATAATAGTTTTATGCATAAATTCAGTAAGAACGATACTAGGTGAATAATGATGATTAAAGAGGTTTATCACAAAATACGATTAGGTCAAGCAGTAGTTTTTCCAGTATTATCAATGATTAATTTTATTATAATTTCATATTCGTTGACTACGATAAAAGATATTATACCAATTCATTTTTACATTCCAATTTTTGCAGTTGCATTAATTTCAATGTTGATGGTGATTGGAAGTATTTTTCACAACAAACAACAATCTACTGATTTTAATATGAATTTTAGAAAGCAAACTAGTTTGATAAAGTCAATAAGATTGATGTTAGAGTCACAACCAAATAAAACTCCAGAAACAGAAACATGGATAAAAGAATTAAAAAAAATGGAAGATGATCATGCTCAATGATAAATTATGATGTACTAATTCCTGCAAGGAATGAAGAACACATTATAGAAAAAACACTAGAATATCTTAACAAACAATCAATCAAACCAAATTCAGTAATTGTTGTAAATGATAACTCTAATGATAAAACAAAAGAAATTGCAATGTCTCATGGTGCTAAAGTAGTTGATTTTCCATATGAGCACAAAAATTGGGTAGTAAATGGAAAATTAGGTATTGTGTTTTCATTTGGAATGAAACATTTTGATAAAAATAATTCTCATTTTATGATTCTAGGTGCAGATCATATCTTACCTGAAAACTATATTGAAGATATTATCAAAAATATGGAAAAAGATAATGTCGATATGGCATCTGGAATTATAGAAAATGAGATAACTAAATCACCTAGAGGTTCAGGAAGAATTTTTACAAGAAAAGCGATGGAGTGTATAGATTGGAAATATCAGTCTAATTATGGCTATGAGACTTATGCCTTGTTTAAGATACAATCAGAAGGCATGAAAACATTAGTTTATCCTATAATAACAAAAACTCAAAGGCCTACTGGAACAAATTATAACAAAAAGAAATTTTATGATATGGGATTTTCCTACAAGGCATTAGGCTATACATCATTTTACGGAATTGGTAGAGGTTTGATTATTGCAAAAAAATATGGACTGTATAACGGTTTGATGTTTTCAATGGGATTTTTTTCAAATCGTAACATAACTTACGATGAAAAAATACGTCAACATTGTAAAAATAATCTTGAACATTCATGGGAAGATCTTGTGTATAACCCAAAACAATTACTAAAAAAATTAACAACTAATGGATCAACTGAAAATATGAATTCCAGTTAATCCTAATTTATTTTATTGTAAAGATTTTAAAAAATAAACTTCTACATTGTAGCTTGTGCTGCATCATGGAACATCTGACTCTTTGCACAGCCAGCAGCAAGTTCATCACCTGCACCACGTCTCATTAATCCTCTGTAAAGACCATCTTCTAGTTTGACGCCTTCTCTTTCTTCCCATTCCTCCACAGTAATAGAATATTTCTTTTGAATTCTATCTCTATACCATTCAGGAATTACATTAAATGCACAGAATGGAACTATTCTAAGATCTGGAGTTACATAATGAATATCACATCTTTGTAATCTTTCTAGGTCTTCATTGTATTTGTCTTGGAAGTGCATCATACCAAGGAATAATCCCTTGACGTGCCATGAACCAACTGACTCAAATGATCTTTTCATCAAAATATTACCAAACATCTTTGCTAGGTCTAATCCTGCTGGTTGTTTCTTGGAATCAACAAATCCTTTGAGTTTTCTTACAACTTCAAGCATTGTAAAGTATTTGTTTTTACCAGAACGAATCTCTTCTGCTTTATCTTCAAATAATTCTAACATTCCTTGAATATCACAGAATTTTGTTAGTGGGACAAACTTCTTTGTTTCTGCATCTTCAAAGATGTATGTTCCTGCACCACAAGCAAAGTGAATTGATAATTCATATTTTGGTTTGCTTGAGAATGCTTCAATTACATTTGTTAGTGGCATACAACTTGGAACTGGGAACCAATCATCAACAGTCACTTCACCGTTTGTTTGTTCTTCAATTCTTTGTACACAATCAGGGACTGTAATTCTGTATTTTTCACGTTCAGATTTTCCCATTCTACCAGTAAGAGATACTGGTTGGAAGTTTACAGCATGAACTACATCCATGTTCTTTTGTGCATATCTAATAATTCCACCTAATTCGTGGTCGTTAATTGATTTGATTACTGTTGGAACAAATACTACAGAAGTACCTGTCTTTCTACAACTATCAAGTGCATATGGAATCTCCCAATGGTTTTTTGGATTTGTTCTTGCAGTTACACCATCAAATGAAAGATACAAGTTGTTACATCCAGCAAGTCTTACTTCACGTGCTGATTCTGGATCCATTGCATGACGGATACCATTTGTGTTCATTTGAATATGGTCAACACCTTCTTCTTTCATTATTTTAATAACATCAGAAATATCTTCTCTAAGCATTGGTTCACCACCAGTAATTTGCATAGAGTTTCCTGGAATTGGTCTTTCTGCTCTTAGAGTTTCTGGTTCATACATGTAAGCGCCTTCTAGACCTTTCTTTACATAAAAGAAGCAATACCAGCAAGTTAAATCACATCTGTTAGTTACAATCATGTTTGCTAGTCCACTGTGAGACAAGTGGTTTGAGCATAATCCACAGTTGTTTGGACATGAACATTTGTCAATCATTACGTTTGGAGAATGAGCGCCTTTTCCATCCATCCAATATGTACTAAATTTCTTGTACATTTCATAAGAGCCAAAATACAATTCCTCACATTCGCCGTGAGTTGAACAAACTTTAGACATGAAGACTTGACTATCTCGTTCAAAGACCTCTGCATCCAAAATCATGTTACAGTCAGGACAGATACTTTGAGTGAATCTAATAGTAGATTTTTTACCTAAATTTTTAGTCGATTGATTTGATATCTGAATTAGTGCCATGCCTATATTGGAAATTTTTCTAAATTAGTATATAATGCATTTCATACTTGGCCCCGTGGGGAATTTAGGAGGTAGGCATACGTGATTTAAATACGAAAACTGATCGACTAGATCGCATGAGTATATCTGACAAAACAAAAAAGGCATTAGAAAAAGTAGGCCTTACAAGTTATGAGATTAGAACATTTTCTGCTCTACTCAAAGCAGGAGAACTAACAGCATCAGATCTTAGTCAAAAGTCAGGAGTACCATACTCAAAAATTTACGAAGTATTAGGAACTTTGGAAGATAAAGGATGGATTGGTTCAGATGATTCAAGACCAACAAAATATTTTGCAAAATCACCATCAACAGGACTAGAAACTACAAAACAAAAAATGGAAAGTGAGTTTTCACAGAATCAAAGTGTTATTTTAAATGAGTTAGTTCCATTGTATGAGAAAAGTGGAACAAGTGAAAGACCAGATATTTGGGTACTCTCAGGTGCAATTAACATTACTGCAAAGATTTTGGAGATGGTAGATACTTGTAGAAACGAAGTAATGATTGCATTACCTGAAGCTGGAGAAGAATTAGTCAAACAAGCATTACCAAAATTAAGATCACTTCATGATAAAGGAGTAAAAATCACATTACTTACTTCAGATAAAATAGACAAAGAAGATATCAAGTCACTCAAAAGAGTTGCAGTTGTAAAAATCAAGAAAGGTTTGTTTGGAGGAGGCATAATATCTGACAAAAAATATGTCGTAATTTTATTAGGTCCAGAAATAGCAGGTGAGGGCTCTTCAGATGTAGTTGCAATTTGGGCCGAACATGCAGGATTAGCAGGATTTGCACGTCAATATTTTGAATATTTATTAAAAGATCCAAAGAAGGTATAGAATATGGATATACTAAATGATGAAGAAATTCTATTTGTAGGAACTGCAGAAGCAGAACATGTAGAGATGTATCTAAAGGCAATTTGGCATATCAAAGAAAGAGGAGAAGATGTCAAAATTAGCACTATTGCAAAAATGCTCAATGTTAGACAGCCAAGTGTAGTACAAATGCTCAAGAAATTAAATGGTAAAAATTTGGTTAATTATAACAAGGCAGGAGTAAAACTCACAGAAGAAGGTCAAGCAATTGGTGCAAGTATGATGAGGAATAGTAGATTATTAGAGGTTCTCATGGATAGTGCATTAAAAGTAGAAATTGATGAAGAAATGGTATGTGGAATTGAACATCATATGAACAAACAATTTACTAACGCACTTTGTACAATGCTAAAGCATCCAAGAAAATGTCCACATGATCATGATATACCAACAGGCGAATGTTGTGAATCTACCTAAGTAAAATTTCATCCTAAAAGATATATCATCTCAAAAATCATATTCAAGCATGGCATGTTTTTGCGGTTGTGAGACATATGAAAAAAATGATGATGGGTTCAAGATAGCATGTGTAAAATGTGGACATGGGCCTCAAAATCATGATGAAGAATTCAGAGAGGCTGCAAGAAAGAATGAATCACAAAGTCAAAAACGTGATGTTGATTTTGGATAGAAAATTATTCACCAATTATTTTAACTAAAACTCTTTTTGATCTTTTTCCATCAAATTCCCCATAGAAAATTTGTTCCCACGGACCAAAATCTAATTCACCATTAGTAATAGCAACCACTACTTCTCGTCCCATTACTTGTCGTTTTAGATGAGCATCGGCATTATCCTCACCAGTATTATTATGATCATACTGATCAATAGGTGCATGTGGAGCTAAACCTTCTAACCATTTTTCATAATCTTTATGCAATCCACTTTCATTATCATTAATGAAAACACTAGCAGTGATGTGCATTGCATTTACAAGACAAAGTCCTTCTTGAATTTTGCTTTTTGTAACTAATTTTTTAACATCAGGTGTAATGTTAACAAAGGCTCTTCGTGTTTTAACATGAAATATCATATATTCAGTCAGAGATTTCATATTTTTTCAAAGTAAATCATCCATTAAAATCCTAAGGCAGGCTCAGAACTCAAGATCCTCATCATCATTCAAAGGGATAGGTTCATCACTGCCCGCAAGCCATATTTCATGCAGATTCCTATTGAGTCTTTCAAGAAGCTTGATAAATGGCTAATAGATCAATCATTCAAAATGGTTGCAATTGATACACCAGCTTCAGTGGAAAGTTTTCGAAGATTTGTCATTTCAAGTACATGCAAGTCTTATGCACCAAGAAGTTATTTAGATGATTTTGAGGTATTTGCAGAAAGAGAGGAGAATTTAGGATCTATTTACGTAGAAGCAGCTGATAAAGTGACTTTGAAAAAAATTAGAGATGTTACATTTGTAAATGCAAGAGATATTCTTGGAGTAATTTATAATTCAAAAAGTGGAAACACATCACTAAAATGGCGTCAGATAAGAAATAACAATGGTAAAGTTTCAGGAGAAGCTTCTGCAAATTCTCTTACAAATCTAGCAGAATCAGGTGTTCTTACTTTAGATTGGGTTGAAAATTATCTAAAGAAAAAATCTGAAGAAGCAAAGACTAATGAAGTTACAAGCTAAACTCTTTTCTTTTTGTATACTAGAATGATATCATGATTACAAAGATTATTGATGAGAATTCAATTTCTGTCATGCCAGAAGATTCTGATGATCTTTTGAATCTACGTCGTATAGTTAAAGAAGAAGATAAAGTAATTGGAGATACAACAAGAGTTCTAAAACAAGACAAAGATTATTCAAGACCTGACAAAGGTGAGAGGATTAAGGTTAGAATTGCGTTAACAGTAGAAAAAATTTCACTTGACGATGTCTTAGATAGATTAAGAATTGGTGGAACTATTTCTGAATCAAGTAATGAATCAGTACCACATGGCTCGCATCATTCATTTATTCTAAGAATTAATGATGGAATAACAATTTCAAAGAAAAAATGGTTACCAATTGAAAAAAATCTTCTAGTATCAAGTAACAATCAGATGGGTTTCATACTTGTTGCAATTGACACTGGGGATTGTGGAATTGCAAGATTAAGAGGTACACATCTAGAATTTATTCCAAATATCTATTCAGGTTCTGGTGGAAAGAGATACAAAACTAATTTCAATATTGAAAAATTCTTTGAACAAGTACAACAAGCAGTATCAACTGTTCTAAAAGAAGGTGATTCAATAGTAATTTTTGGTCCCGGTGAAACAAAAAAAAGATTTGCCAATTTTATGCAAAAATCACAAAATACACAAAAATACAAAGTTCAAGTTGTTGAAGGAATTGATTCTGGTGGAGAAGATGGAATTTACATATTCACAAAATCTCAAACAATGAAAGAGATAATGTCAGATAGTAAGTTAGCAAAAGTATCATCAATCATCGATGAGGTTATGCTTCTTGCAAACAAGAAGAGTGGAAAATTTACTATGGGATTTGATGAGACTTTTAATGCAAATCAAATGGGAGCAGTGGAATCTCTTGTATTTTCCGATAAAGCAATTCAAGATGATGAACAAAAAATGATAGATTTTCTAAATGATGTTGAAAGTAAAGGAGTGAAAATTTTTAGTGTTGATTCATCTACAGATATTGGTCTAAGAGTTACAGGTTTGGGTGGAATAGTATCCTTATTACGATATTCAATAGAATCTTAATTTGTTGATTCTATTAACCAATTGAGATATGATTTATTGATGGAAGTAACATCAACTTCTGCTATTTCAGGAACATCATATGGATGAGTTTCTTTAATTTTCTTTTTTAATAGTTTCTTGTTTTTTGTTGTAGTTTTGAATATAGCAAGATATTCAGATGTATTTTCAACTTTTTGATTCCAAGAATAAATTGAAGAAATTTTTAAAATATTAACACAGGCAATTGTCTTAGTTTTTACAAACTCATTACCAATTTTTGTAATTGAGTTTTTGTTAGGATATGTTGAGATAATTATTACTGGTTTCATAGTAACCGATAAATGTACGTACTTTAAAAAATTAACAATTAGTTTGGAACTTGATTTTATTACTCAGAATGCAATAATTTACGTCTTAATGGCTTGGGTTATAATGATAGTAGTTGCAAAAGCCCTAAAATTAGAAAAATATGGTTTTGAATTAAAGGCATACAGTCTAGTATACAAAAATAAAGGAGTTAATTCAGTTCTAATAAAATTACTTGGTAGAACAAAAAGAGGTATCAAGATTTTTGCAGATGTAAGTGTAATTGCAGGTTTTCTAATGATGGGTTATGCATTTTACTTTTTGGTAAATAATGTAGCAAACTATTTTGTTGCGCAGAGTGAGTTTTCAGAATTAACAGTGCTTATTCCAGGAGT
>JAMHKW010000024.1:0-5004 GCA_028439805.1 Candidatus Nitrosopumilus sp.
CTATGAAAGATATATTTTCATCTTGAATAGTTTGTAACACTTGATCTGCATTCAATAGGATTTTTTTGTAAATCACTTTACTAATGTCATCTTGTAAGAAAGAATTGTCAAGTTAGTCAGGCTAATCTAAAATAATTAGGAAACATAGAAACTTAGTCAGTATTTTGAAGATTTAACTTCATAGAGGCGTGAACTGTTTTTAGGGTTAATTTAGAAAACATCTATCTGAAATTATAAAGGACGATAAATAGTCGTCAAATACATGATAAAGGTTACGAACTGTCCTTTATAATCTTCAAGCCATCTAGGTCTAACTGATTTTGAAAAAAGAAAAACTGAGGATTGCTAATCCTCATCATCATAGTCTGATTCTGAATCTATGTCTTCATTGTCATCATCATATTGATAGCTCATAGCAAATGTGGGTTGTAATTCTTGAATTTAAACAAGATGTATAATTTGCTCTCGAAGTTTTTATACGTGAATTAAAATCCGCCATTTGCCGTTACAAGGTTTGTAGGTAAAACCTAGTTGGTAAAATCCATACGGAAAGAAAAACCTTCAATCAATCTGGTGATCGCGTTTGGCTATTTCTGAACCATCCACAGTTTATCTCAAATGATTATGAACTTTAAGCGTATTGGAGTTTAGAATCTAATTTCAAATCTAGAGTTTGCAAATCCCAATGATTCTAGTCAATTAGATTAATTTTCTAACTTACCAAACTATCATTGCAGGGGCTACAAAATACCCTCCTAAATTTATTTGATAGCATTCTGTGATAATATGTGTTTTAAATAAAATCTGAACATAAGAAGTGATAATAGTATCAAAACTGCTGCCACCCCAAAAGAAACAGAATAACTTATTGCGTTTGAAATAAGCCCTGCAGTCAAAGAACCAAAAAATATCCCAAGTCCTATCATGAAGCTATTCACACCTAGGTATGTTCCTTCAAATCCTCTTGGAATAGTTTTGAATAAAATTAATGAATTTGCAGTACTGTATATCGAAAACGCTGCTACCATCAGACATGAAGATATTACAGCTGCAACAAATGAGTCTACACCTACCATTTGAGGGAAAATAGTGGCAGCAATTAGAATTCCAAGTATCCTTGGAATATATGCCAATTGTGTAGCGCGTTCTTCAGAAATTTTTGCAATTAGTTTTGGAACTAGAAAGAAAATTGCAAGTAGAGTTATTGTTTGAATCATGTATACTAGAAAAACTTGAGAATCAGTAAATTCATATTTTTTTAAGAATGGAATGAATGCAGTAAAGTAGACGTTACTGCCAAAATAAAACAGAAAATTTGCAAAAAACAAAATTCCAATCTCATGTGAAACATTACCTTTGAAAATTGAAATAATATGCTTAAAATCATGAATTTGTGGAACTTTTTGATATACAATTTGAAAATGATATCGATTATAGTTGAAAATGTGTTTTAGACCATAAATGGAATGCACCAGTGTTTCTCTTTCAAGAAAACTTTTCTTCTCTACTGTCATGCTCAGAATTGCAGCAATTGTGCTGGACACGGCACAAAAAATAAAGTATGGTCTTAGATCAAAAAATGAATCCCATAATACGCCCACAAGAAATGCTAAAAGACTACCAAAGCTAGCAATAATTTGAATCCTTGAAAATAATACACCCCATTGATTATTTGATACAGATTCCATAACTAAAAGATGAGTTACTGGATTTTTCCCAATTATGAAAAATCCTAGAATCGCTGAAAGAATAAAAACAAATTTAATCTCAGATATAAAAAACATTGCCAAGCTAGATACAGCGATTACAGAAAAACAAATTATCAAAATTCCTTTCTTTACATGAAATTTATCGATGACTTTACCCCAAAAAATAGCACCTAATGAAGAAAATCCATAATGCAGACCAATTACAATTCCAACATCTGCTACATTTCCTCCGAGAAATAAAACAAACAAGGGGATTGCAATGTGTATGCCTTCAGCAGTGATGCTCGCAGGCATAATGAAAAGCATCCACTTCTTCTTCTTAGAAATCATAAGATTATTAATTTGAATTAAAAAATTGTTTTTGATACTAGATGGTCAAATTTATAGCACCAAGAAACAATAGTTTGTCTAGCATATACAAAATAAACAGCAGTCATTTCAAAAAGTAAAGTTTTAACCGTGCGAATTTCAGTTCCTACAACTTTATTGTGAGGTAGATAATCATAGTAAGATTATCCATGGTAAATGTCCTGATTTACAGATGAGTTTTGTAGTATTTCAAAGAGTTTCGTAGTTTTGGTTTAGAACTCTTCTAAAATTATAAAGGAAGAAAATGAATTTTCAGATACATTATAAAGGATACTCAAGTTTTGAAAAACTGTGACAGTAAAAAACATCACAGTTTTAGGATCTGGAGTTATGGGACACGGCATTGCTCAAGTTTCAGCTACGGCAGGATACAATGTAGTATTACGAGACATCAAGCAAGAATTTCTAGATAAAGCAATGGAGAAAGTAAAATGGAGTTTAGATAAACTAGTTTCTAAAGAAAAAATTTCAAAAGAAGAAGGTAATGCTATTTTTGCAAGAATCACGCCTGTTGTAGATTTGAATGAAGCAGTAAAAAATGCTGAATTAGTTATTGAAGTAGTTCCAGAAATTATGGATTTAAAGAAAAAAGTGTATGCAGAACTAGATAAAGCTGCATCATCAGAAGTAGTATTTGCATCAAACACAAGTACATTACCAATTACTGAAATAGCAAATACCACGTCACGTCCTGAAAAGTTCATAGGAATTCATTTTTTCAATCCACCACAATTAATGAAACTAGTTGAAATTATTCCTGGAGAAAAAACATCACAAGAAATAATTGATTTAACTCAAGAATATGTAAAATCAGTTAACAAACAAGCAGTATTATGCAGAAAAGATGTTCCAGGATTCATAATTAATCGATTATTCATCCCAATGGTTCATGAAGCATGTTATGTTAAAGATAGAACAGGTGCAACACTTGAAGAAATCGATTCTGCTGTCAAATTCAAGTTAGGATTTCCAATGGGCATCTTCGAGTTGTCAGATTTTACAGGAATGGATGTCATTCACAAAGCAACTGTAGAGATGCACTTGCGAGACAAAAAAGTAATCAATCCACACCCACTAGTTGAAAAAATGTTTGATGAAAAAAAACTTGGACAAAAATCTGGAGAAGGATACTACAAGTATTCAGATGACAAATATGAAAGAGTTACACTTTCAGAAGAATTAGCAACAAAATGTGACCCAATTCAGCTTGTCGCCAACATCATAAACAATGCAGCATGGCTTGTCACAAATGGTGCAAGCGACATAGAAGAAATAGAAAAGGCTGCACAGTTAGGATTAGGTCTAAGAAAACCACTATTTGAAACAGCAAAAGAAATAGGGATTAAAAGAATTGTTGATGAATTAAACAAACTTGCTGGAGAACATGGGGAATTTTACAAACCAGACCCGTTACTTGTGTCTATGCAGTAATTAATTCTAAAATTTTCTTTACTGCCTCTTGTGGAGTGTCTGCCCCAACGATTTTGATGTTTTCTCTATGATCAAGAAACCCATCAATGTACGGAGTTATAGAACCACCTAAATTTCGTATTGCAACCATAGGTTTTTTGTGCATATATGCAGCACATACTTCAGACAAAGTTCCAGAACCACCACCTACAATAATTATTCCATCGGCACTTAATGCATTTAGAAAATCACGGGCAAGTCCCATACCACTTGGAATTACAATATCACAAAACTCATTGGCCAATGTTGCATCGTTTTGAGGAAGTATCCCCACAGTTAATCCATGAGAATCATGAGCTCCATGTGATGCAGCATCCATTACTCCTCCTAATCCGCCAGTTATCAAAACAGAATCAGATTTTGCAATTTCTGCACCAACATCATATGCAATTTTTTCATGCTCTGGTGTACATCCATTTGTATTATGACCAATAACTAAAATTTGACGCTTCTTTGTCACAAAAAAGATAGAAAAAAATGCTTTGAAATATCTTTCTAATTTTATTAGGATTTGTCGTCTCCAAGAATGGATTCAAGTTTTTTAGTAAGAAAACTTTGGAATGTGATCTCCATCGGGGTTGATGAACGTGCAGTTATTTTCTTGCTTTGTATAATTTCATTCTCCAATCTTTCTCGAATTACCTGATCATCGAAGATTTGATGTTTCAATGAAATTGCCTCTTTTTTATTACTAGTGTATATTTGAACCCAGTAATAGCCAGTCTGACTATCATCAATTTCTATTTCAGTTATTTTCATAATAGAAATATCAAATATTTGCTTTTTAGGGTTTCAAGTTTTCTATAGGTAAATTGAGACTGAGCGTAAAGGATATTAGGTAAAAATACAAACAATATTCATGGAAAGACGTTCAATACCAGTATGTTTTACAGAAAAACAATACAAAATGATCGAAGAATTTGCCAGGAGAAACGGCATGCTCAACACAAGCCAAGCTCTTGAAAAAATCCTTAGTCAATAAGTACTTTTTTGGTATTTTTATTTTGTTTACATTTATAGAAAAGTCACTTTAAGAGAATCAAAATGGGATTATTTAGTAGAAAACCAGCATATTGTACTGTTTGCAACAAAGAGTTAACTCATAAACACAAACCAAAACGAGAGTGGAATATCAAAGGTGTACTTTGTGGAGATTGCCATTTTGATAAATCAAAAGAGTACTTTGAAGGAAAAATAATGCAGTCATGCATGGTATGCAAAATAACAAAAAAGATTACAGACTTGTGGGAACCTCGATGGCAATGGGATATGGAAGGATTGTTGTGCAAAGAGTGTTTTGATAAAAAAGAAGAAGAGCATACAAAGAAGAAAAATTTTTGTGCATTATGTGGGAAAAAAATTGGACTAATTAGATACAATGCAAAGAGCGGATGGAAAATTACAGGTCAGCTTTGTAGAACTTGTTGGGATGAAAAAAAGGCAGAGTTTGGATAAA
>JAMHKW010000024.1:5014-13924 GCA_028439805.1 Candidatus Nitrosopumilus sp.
TTTAAAAAAATTATATGCGATGTTTGTGATAAAAAATTTTCAAAAGAAGAAGAGATGATGAACCATAAACAGATTGTTCATGGTAAAGATTTACAGTATGATTGTAAAGAATGTAACAAGTATTTCTCAAACATGGAAGATATGAGAACACATTTGCAAAGAGAGCATAGTTATAAAAAAGACAGATAGACTAGATTGCTTTTACAGTTTTTACTACAGGAGGTCTTACTTTAGTGAATACTCGAAACCCACATATACATTTGATTTCAGGTAAACGAGATAATTCAGTATTTGAGACAGTTGTGGCACATCTAAGACAAGAGTAGATAACATCAAATGTCTCTACAGGTGTTTCTTCAATAGTTTCTTCAGTCGTATCTTCAACCATATTTATCATCAAAATTTCTGTAATTTAAGGGATACCAAATTATGTTAAAGATAATTCAATGTAAACATCATCAGGGATTTTAAGTCGCATTAGTTGTCTAATTGCTTTATCATCAGCATTAATGTTGATAATTCTTCTATGCATCTTCATTTCCCATTTCTCATAAGTTTCAGTACCACTACCACAAGGAGATTTTCTAGTAGCAACATGTAATCTTTTAACAGGAAGTGGAGTAGGACCTTTTATTTTAACGCCAGTTTTTTTGCCAATGCCCATAATTTCACCACAGACACCATCTAACTTTGGTAAATCAGTAGATGTAAGTTTAACACGGGCAGTTTGTGTCATGAAAACCAGTCTATGGTTTGTACTCTTCAGTAATTTCTTTGACGATTCCTGCTGCGATAGTTGCACCCATATCTCTTAGAGCGAATCTACCCATTTCAGGGAAATCTTGGAATGTTTCGATACAAGTTGGTCTTACAGGTCTAATTTTGACAATTGCAGAATCTCCAACTTTAAGGAATTTTGGATTTTCTTCTTCAACTGCACCAGTTGCTGGGTTGATCTTTTGGAGGAACTCAGTAACAGTTGCTGCAACTTGTGCAGTATGTGCATGCATAACTGGTGTATAACCAGGTGCAATTGCTGTTGGGTGATGAATAACTATAATTTGTGCTTTGAATTCTTTTGCAACATTTGGTGGTGCATCAGGATGTCCAAGTACATCGCCTCTCTTGATATCTTTCTTTTCAACACCTCTAAGGTTGAAACCAATATTGTCACCTGCTTCTGCTGATGGCATTTCTGTGTGGTGAGTTTCAATTGATTTGATTTCACCAGGAGCGCCTGAAGGCATTACAATAATTTTATCACCTGCTTTCATAGTTCCTGTTTCAACTCTACCTACAGGTACAGTACCTACACCAGTAATGGTGTAAACATCTTGAATTGGAACACGCAGTGGTTTACCAGTTGGTTTTTCTGGCACTGTAAAGTCATCAAATGTTTCAAGTAATGTCTTTCCACTGTACCATGGCATGTTCTCAGATTTTTTAACTAAATTATCACCTTTCCATCCAGAAACTGGAATGAATGGTACGTTTTCTAATTTGTAACCTACAGATTTTACTAATTTTTCACCTTTTTCTTTGGCTGCTTTGAATGCATCTTCAGAATAGTTACTATCATCCATTTTATTGATTGCAACAATAAGTTGGCCTACACCGAGTGTCTTTAACAAGAATGCATGTTCTCTTGCTTGACCGCCGGCTGCAATTGCAGTATCAGTTTCACCTTCTTTTGCTGAAAGTACTAAGATGGCTGCATCTGCTTCAGAAGCGCCAGTAATCATGTTTTTAATGAAATCTCTGTGACCAGGTGCATCAATTAATGTAAAGAAGTATTTTGATGACTCAAATTTTTGGAAAGCAAGATCAATTGTGATACCTCTTTCTCTTTCGTCTTTAATGTTATCCATAACCCACGCATACTTGAAAGTGTCACCTTTTCCTGTCTTTTCTGATTCTGCGGCATGTGCTGCAATTGTTCTTTCATCTACAACACCTAGATCCATCAAGAAATGACCCATAGTTGTTGATTTACCGTTATCAATGTGACCGGTTACAATCATGTTCAAGTGTGGTTTGTCTGCCATATGGAGTGGCTTGCTGAGGGCATTTATTAGCGTTATGGATTTTTGAAAAAAACTCTATTTTTTTTCAAAGAAATTTAGATCAGATGACTTTGTCAAAAGCACATAAATCAAAGGGGCAAAAAAGAGAATTATGAAGATTACAGTATCAGTTATCAAAGCAGATGTAGGTGGAGTTGGAGGTCATACAAAACCAAGTGATGGTTTAATTGAAGCAATCAGAAACACCGTCAAAAATTCAGCAGACTTGTTGATCGATTATTACATTGGATATTGTGGAGATGACACTCACATTGTAATGTCTCACACTCATGGAGTAGACAATGAAAAAATTCACAAACTTGCTTGGGATGCATTCATGGCAGGAACTCAAGTTGCTAAAGAAGAAGGACTGTATGGTGCAGGACAAGATTTGTTAAAAGATTCGTTTTCAGGAAATGTGAAAGGAATGGGTCCAGGGGTTGCAGAAATGGAATTTGAAGAAAGACCAAATGAAGCATTTACAGTTTTTGCAGCAGACAAAACAGAGCCTGGTGCATTCAACTATCCAATTTATAGAATGTTTGTAGATGCACTAAGTAATACAGGTCTAATTGTAAACAAATCACTTGCAGCAGGCGTTAAGATAAACATCATGGATGTAGAAAAAGCACAAATTGCAGAACTAGAATTATGGCAAGACAAACCAACAATTGAAGCAGCGCTGATGTATCCAGGAAGATACGTAGTAGATTCAGTATACACTAAGGAAGGTGAACCAATTTTAGATGCATCAACTGATAGATTACACAATATTGCAGGAACATATGTTGGAAAAGATGATCCAATTTGTCTAGTTAGAACACAAAAGAATTTTCCAGCAACAGAAGAAGTAGGAAGTGTCTTTAACAATCCACATTATGTTGCAGGAAATACTAGAGGAAGTCACAATATGCCATTAATGCCTGTAAAACTAAATTCTGCAGCAACGATCAATTTCTGCATTCCAATTGTAGAAGCACTAGTATTCAGTATGCATAATGGAAAACTTACTGGTCCATTTGATGGATTTTCAACTCCAGATTGGGATTACATTAGAGAGATTGCAACAAAGAAAGCAATATCAATTAGAAGTCAAGGATTCATTCATCCAGCAACTCTTGTTCCATCAGAATTAGAATATGCTGAAGGGTACAAAGCAAGAATGAGTATACTTGAGAGTAAGATGAAACCCATGGAAGGAGATACCTCCAGTGGGGCAAAAAAAGAAAATTACGAAGATCCAGATTAGCAAATTCTTTTGTTATCAAAAGCATAGGAAAAAGTTAAATCAAAAAAGACACTAGAAAAAGTGATGCTAAAATATTTTCAAATACCTTTTGAGTTGAAAACATATGTCATTACAGCATTAGCAGTGATCTCATTTTCTAATTTTATGGCAGTTTTATTTGGACAAACTATACCAGGAGTCTTTCTGACATTTTTCAAAATAGCTGGGGAATATGTGATTTTAGGATCAGTCTTTGTTTTTGCATTATTTTGGCTTGTCAGGGCAAAGCCTCGTAATCGTCCAAAACACTATTCAGTAGTGATATTTGACGTATATGGAAAAAAGAGTCAAATCGATGGCATTAGAACTGATTTCAAAACACACGATGTGGCTTGGAGTTTTATGAAACAATACAAAAAAGCATATCCATTATACAACTTTGCACTAGTATCAGATCATCTAAAAGCAAACAAACCAACAATTTTCAAATACATCTAGTTTCAAACTTTTATTCGGGATACGTAGAAGATTAGAATGGAGTTTTCTATTTTAGCTGATTCTTTTAACAAAATGGAATCAACTAGGAAAAGATTAGAGTTAACTCAATATTTAGTAGAATTATTTGAGAAAACACCTCATGAAATTATTTCCAAGATAGTATATCTATTGCAAGGAAAATTAAGACCAGATTTTGAAGGAGTGGAATTAGGAGTAGCAGAAAGATTAGCAATAGGGGCAATAGCAAAATCAGCAGGTACAGATGAGGCAATAAGAAAAATCGAAGAAGAATATAAAAAAAATGGGGATTTAGGTCATGCAGCTTCTATAATTTTAGAACAAAAAGAACAAACAACATTCATGGTACAAGACATTACAGTGGAACGTGTCTATGATACTCTATACACAATTGCAGAATTGGAAGGAATGAAAACTCAGAATAGAAAAATGGTACACATTGCAGGTTTACTCAATGATGCAACTCCAGTAGAAGCAAAATTTATTCTAAAACTTTTGTTAGGAACTCTAAGACTAGGAATTGCAGAAAATACTGTTATGGATGCATTAGCAATAGCATTTTCAGGAAGTAAGGATAACAGAAAAGTTTTGGAGTATGCATACAATGTATCTAGTGATTTAGGGAAAGTTGCTGAAACTATTGCAACTAAAGGGATTGAAGGAGTGGAAAAATTTGAAATTATTTTATTTAATCCAATTAGGCCAATGCTTGCTGACAGAGTAAAAAGTGAAGAAGAGGCAATTGAAAAAATGGGTGAAGAATTTGCAGCTGAATACAAATTAGATGGAGAAAGAGTGCAGGTTCACATTGAAGGGGAAAAAGTAGTATTATTTTCAAGAAGTCTAGAAAATATTTCTAGTTATTATCCAGACATCATAGAAAAAGTTCCTAAATTAATTCAAGCTGATAATGTAATACTAGAAGCAGAAGCAGTTGCAATTAATGAAAACACTGGAGAGTTTTTACCTTTTCAAGAATTAATGCATAGAAGAAGAAAATACAAAATAGAAAAAGCAGTTACACAGTATCCAATTACTGTAAATGTATTTGATATTTTATACTGTAATGGGAAAAACTGCTTAGAATTAGATTATAAAGATAGAAGAGAAAAGCTAGAAAAAATTGTAAAAGAAGATGAATTTGTAAAATACATTCCAATGAGTATTGTTAAAAATGAAAATGAGATCGAAGACTTTTTTGAAAATAGCATCAATGCAGGAAGTGAGGGATTAATGTTAAAAATGCTGGACAAGCCATACAAAGCAGGTTCAAGGGGCAGTCATTGGTTAAAACTGAAAAGAGAGTATCAAAATGAATTAGGAGATAGTTTAGATCTTGTAGTAATTGGGGGATTTTTTGGGAAAGGAAGAAGAACAGGAAGCTATGGAACATTACTACTTGCAACATATGATGATAATGAAGATACTTTCCCAAGTATTTGCAAAGTGGGAACAGGGTTTTCAGACGAATCATTAGATCAATTGTATCAAATTTTACATCCAAAAGTTACAATCAAAAAAAATCCAAGAATCATCAGTGAAATGGAAGCTGATGTGTGGTTTGAGCCAGAATTAGTAATAGAAGTAGTAGCATCAGAAATTACACTCAGTCCAATTCACAAAGCAGCAAAAGATGTAATAAGAAAAGATGCAGGACTTGCTTTGAGATTTCCAAAATTTACAGGAAAGATCAGGGTTGAAAAAACAGTGGAAGATGCTTCAACTAATGAAGAAATCATCACACTGTACAAAGGACAGAAAAAAGTAGCACATGATAAAAATTTGATATAATCGCGCTCAAAAAACATTACAACTCGTAGAGGATTTAAATTACCAGATGGTTTTTTGTTTTCTGTTATGTATAGCGGAGAGCTTGAAGTTCAAGCAAAAAGAAAGGCAATAGCAGTTTTACAAGACGAAATTAACAGAATTCTAAATGCTTCCAGAGAACTTGCAACGATACCTGAACTTATGATGAAAAAGGATAAGACAGGAATCAAAAATGCAATAGCACAGATTTCTACAATTGAAGAAGAAGTAGAAAACCTAAGACGAAAAATTACACGAGAAGTAGCAGATGTTGGAGGATTAATCATGAATAGAGAAAATCTTCTCAATACAGCATACACAATGGATGAAATTGCAGGTTACATTACAGGTATTTCATTCAAACTCTCAAACGTAAAGATGACTACACTAAAAAGTGCAAAATTGGATAAAGACATCACAAAGTTGATCGAACTAGTTGTAGACGAAGTTTACAAACTAAATGAAATCATTAGAAGTCTTAACACAAACACTGCTAATGCAATAGAATTAGCTCAAGAAACACAAACAATTGAAAGAGAAATTGACATCAAATACAGAGAAGCTACAATAAAACTTCTAGAAGGAGTAACAAACACAAGAGAACTGTTGTTAATTAAAGATGTGATAGAAGGAATTGAAGAAATGTCAGACAAATGTCAAAGAGTATCAGATTCTTTCATATTACTAGCATTGAGCCTGTAAACAAAATACATCATTTTACCTTTTTACTTTATTTTCAATACTTCAAAAATAATGTAATTGACTAAAGAATTCATATACACACAAAGAGTTACAAAAATAATGAAAAGTGAATTAATTGATAATAGAATAATTGTTTGGAATATTAATGATTCACGTAAACTTTTCAGTCAAGGATATTATGGAAAACCAATAGGTATTCCAAAACCAAAAATTGAAGAGATAGATGTTCCATTAATTTTGGATCTAATTGAAGGACTGTATCTTTTAGAAAATAAAAAAATTACAATCACTAAATCAAAACAAAAATTAACCATTAACCAAATGATTGGGGTTTGTAAAAAAGAATATCATGATTTTGATAAAAAATATCTAGTTTACAAGAACTTTAGAGACAAAGGATACATCATCAATCCAGGAATAAAATTTGGTTGTGACTTTGCAGTGTATGAGAAAGGACCAGGAATTGATCATGCGCCATATCTAATTCAAGTCTATAATAGAAATGAATTCATCACATCAACAGGAATTGTTCTTGCGGGGCGACTTGCAACTACAGTAAGAAAACAATTCATTTTTGCAATTCCAAAAGGCAAAGACAAAGTAGATTTTCTTGCTTTAGATTGGTGGAAAGCTTAAACAGTTTTTATGTGACCAGCTATTCGATCATAAATTTCAAAAAGTTCTTTGGTAATACCAAAAGCAATGTGATTATCCCATTTACCTCGAATTCTAACTGCATCATCAGTAGGTTCGACATAGATAGTAGCACCTTTGAGGGATTGTTTTGCAATCATCGAATTAAGTTCATCATCTTCATTTAGTTTTGAGGATAATCTTCCAGAGCCATCCCATTGAACTTTAAGAATAGTTTTTGCCCCAAAATGACCCTTAGTGATTAATTTTGTTTTTGCAAGATACATCCCAGGATTATCACCGACATTTTTTTTGACAATAAAATGTGCTTGAAATCTATCTAATGCGCCCCATGGGAGTGGATTTGGATCTTGCATTTTCATCCCTTTTGAATAATTTGAATTACATCGATGTTAGAATTCTTGACATCAAGACATCCTCTATTAGTTATCATTCTAGGGGTTTGAGTAAAATATCTGCTATAATAATCACCTTTTTCAACATCATCAGTTCCAATTTCTTTTGATTCAGAATCCACTCCTATCTCTTTTAACATCCCACTAAATTTTTCAGGCCATGTTTGAGAAACAAACGTATCGGACTCTGTATCATGCATAAAAAATTATGAAGCATACCCACAAATAAAGATATCAAGAAATTATTTACAACAGGGATCAATCCAATTAAATATCATAAAAGTTTTGACAGTTTATCTATGTTAAAATTCCAAGACAAAATTGCTCTGATCACAGGTAGTGGTACGGGAATAGGGAAAGCCATTGCTACAAAATTTGTGGAGAATGGTGCAAGTGTCATAATCCTCGGTAGAAGAAAAGAGCCATTAGAAGAAGCAGCAAAAGAACTTGAAGGGAAAATTCCCGGAGACAGCAGAGCATCAGTTAGAATTTTTTCAGGCGTTGATGTAGCTGATGCTGATGCAATAAACAACATGTTTGATTCACTAAAAAATGATAACGTCATAATTGATTACATAATTAACAATGCAGGAGTTTCAGGTCCAGTTACATGTTTTGCAAATGCCCCACTAGATGAATTCAAAAGTACCATTGGAATACATCTAACAGGTACATTTTGGGGATCTGTACAAGCACTCAAAGTAATGAAAGAGGGAGGAAAAATTATTACAATTTCAACATTCTTTACAGAAGAGAGACCATTAGAGCAAAGACCTTACAGATTTAGAAGTCCATACACAGCAGCACAAGGTGCAAAAAATAGATTAGCAGAAGCAATGTCATGGGAATTAACTGATAAAGGAATTATATCAATTGCTACAAATCCAGGCCCAGTACACTCAGATAGAATTTACAAGACAGTTTATCCAAAAGCTGCATCAGAGTTTATGAGAGTAAGTGGATTTGAAGATCTGACTCCAGTGGAAGTTGAAGAAGCAAAAGATGATTTGCTAGAATGCATACTAGCAGATGGAGTAGACACAGAAGGAATTGCAAAAACAGCAGAAAAATTAGCAAACGGAAAAGATGTTTCCAAATTAACTGATACATTTACAAGACTATTAGAACAAATTCAAAATCTTGCAGGAAAAATTCAAAACAACACATCTCATATGATTGCTAATCGAGAATTCTTATCACAAACACAAGTTGCAGAATCAGTTCTTAATTTGTGTGATGATGAAATTGCAAAAATTCTAAATGGAAAAGTAATTCCTGGAGATAGAGTATTTTATCCAGTAAAATCATATATCGGAAATGTAACACCAGGGGTACATCAACCAGACTTTGGTGGAAAAGTGGTTGTGTTTACCATTGATGCAACTGATAAAACAGACGCCGAAAGAGTAGAATTTTTGGCACAACATATTGAGAAAAATGGAGGAAGAGCAGCATGTTTTATTTCACAATCAACTCCAAAAGAACTTCAGAAATACATTAGCAGCAAATGCCATTCCCACATAATGGATATCAAGAATCCAGA
>JAMHKW010000024.1:13934-15870 GCA_028439805.1 Candidatus Nitrosopumilus sp.
GTAATTCATGTTACTGGAAAATTACCAGAAATATCAAAATTAACAGAGTTAGATAGAGCAAGTTGGGAAGCACTTACTGAGAAATTCATCTCAACTCCAGCAACGGTAGCACAAAGAGCACTAGAGCAATTTGTGCCAGGTGGAAGTAAAGATCCACGTCTTTACAAAGATACAAAGGGCGCAATCATGATAATCGGTCCGGACTTACCTATTGGAAGAAAAGTTACAGGAACTCAAAGAGCTCAAGTAGAAGTTTTCAGAGGAGCACTAAGGCCATTTACAACTACAGTTAATCAAGAACTAAGTGATGTTTTAAAATCAAAAATAAGATTGTTTACCATATTCCCAGGTACTGTAGCTGGTGGTGAACCAAACAATGAAAAAATTGCAGACGCAATTAATTTCCTTGTATCAGAGAGTGCAGCTTCATCTTCGGAAGTTACTTTCTGTGTTGATGAATCAAGATAAGGATGAAAATATTCTGAACTTAGAGTAGGAAATACATTTTTTCAACATGTGATTTACAAATAAATTGTTGTTCAGTAAAGATTAATCACGTATGCAAATATGATAAAGTTTACTTTGCTTGCGTATTTTCTGTTATCTTTTTTAATTCAGAAAGAATCAGAACCAGAATTTCCTTTTCACTTAACTTCAAAAGCTCCACTGTATCTTCTTCTGTGAATTTAATGTCTTCATTTATTTTTGCATATGTATTAAGATCAACCATATATTCTAATAGAAATAAGGTTGTTGATTAAACTTTTCCATTTCTAAATAAGAATAGACATTGACGTGATTATTTTAGCAAATAAAATACCGGAGAGCAGACTTGTCTCTCCAGCCATCAGGTCAAAGACCTAACGAACATCATACATTACAAAATTATTATAAAAGCGTAAGAAAAAATTCGAGGCTAAAATAAGAAAATATCAGGTATTGAATCAAAGAATAGTTTTGTAGCAGCTATCAAAATTACAACACTAACTAGGATTTGCAAATATCTTTCTTTGATATCAATAGATAATCTTGCACCAACTAATCCACCAAAAAAAGAACCAATTGCTAAAAATCCTGCCTGAGTAAAATCAGGATGTCCTAAAAGACTATGAGTGATTACTCCAGACAATGATGCAAATAACAATATTAATTGAGATGTAGGAGCAGCTTTTTTCATTGCCATTCCCATTCCAACAACCATTAATGGCACAAAGATTATTCCACCACCTATTCCAAAAAATGAAGATATTATTCCAGCAAAGAAACTAGCACCTACTGCAAAAATCATTATTTGTGTAGATTGTGTTTTTTCTTTACTTTCAATTTTTGTTCTCAAGAAAATATAAGCTGCCGATGCAATTAAGACCAATCCAAATAAAATTTTAAAAATACCAGGAGATGTATCTGTAGAGATTATTGCACCAAGAATGGTTCCAGGAATTGAAAGTAGCCCAAGTTTCAAACCTAAAGAGAATTCAATTCTTTTTTGTCTAGAATATGAAATAGTAGATGCAATAGCATTACTTAATGCAGCAAAAAGACTGTTACTTGCGGCAGCAGTTGGCGAAAACCCAAGAAATGTCAATACAGGAACTACAATTATTCCACCACCAAGACCAATCATAGAACCCAATATTCCAGCAGCAAATCCCAAACCAATAAGCCACAATTGATCAATCATTGTAATTGCCAATCAAAGAATTTTCTGGTATATAATTAGACTACTTGAGTACAATTAATGTCCACAAATAAGATTCATCTTTAGAGGTTATCTCTAAAATTAGATTCATGTTTTCTATGCCTTCAATTTTTGATTTGAGAGTAGTTTGTGAAGATGTAGTATATTTTTCTGCTGCAGTAGTTAACCATGCATTTACGGACTCAAATCCTCCAGGTTGCAAGTCAGTCCAACAATTACACACCAAAGTCTCAATCA
>JAMHKW010000025.1:0-7704 GCA_028439805.1 Candidatus Nitrosopumilus sp.
TGGAATCATAAATTTTTGAAAATCTTTGATAGCTGAATGCTTAATCAATGTTCCACCTGTAGTTGATTTGAATACTGGATCAATAATTATTGGAATTTTTAATTTCTTTAATTGATGATATAATATTTTGATGACTTGAGAATTGTATACCATTCCAATTTTTATTCCCTCAATTTTAA
Organism: Candidatus Nitrosopumilus sp.; assembly: GCA_028439805.1. Taxonomy (GTDB): domain Archaea; phylum Thermoproteota; class Nitrososphaeria; order Nitrososphaerales; family Nitrosopumilaceae; genus Nitrosopumilus. Next base: position 180 of record JAMHKW010000025.1, read on the forward strand.
AATCAGACATTACTAACTTTAATTGATTTTTTAGAATTTTTTCTGATATTGGTTCAACCATTCCAAAACTTGAAGTATTTTGTCCAGTAATTGCAGTCACTACAGTTAGACAATGTACATTAAATGACGAAAAAGTTTTGATATCACTTTGAATTCCTGCCCCTGATGAAGGATCAGAACCTCCAATTGAAAGTAAATTCATAGTGTTTTCTTATTTTCAGTACTAATCTATTTTTCCTTTAAACCTAAAATCTTTTCATATCTGTAATTGAATTTTTAACATCTATTTTATACTTCGATGACTTGCTTTATGTCGTGGATAAAATTCCTATGGTAGATGATTCCCCACCTGAAGAATTAAAATGTACAACTTGCTTGTTGCCTATGCAATATCAAACAAAAAGAGATGGAAAATTCTTATGGCAATGCTTCAAATGTGGAAAACAATACCTTGTTTCTGAAAATACTGATAATAGTGTTGAAGAGAGTTGGAGCCCTCCAAGATGATATCATGTCTGACATAGAATCTCTAAAATCTGAAAATCAAAAACTCCGAAATTACATCTCATTGATTCTATCTAAAATTGAATTGACACAAAGAATTGGTGAGATTAAACAAATTTTATGAATTCTTCTGATTCTGAGCGTATTATTGCGCCCATTATGAACAGAATTTCTATGATCAACTCTGAAAAACTTGCATTAGAACAAGAATTGAATTTGAATTAATTTGAAATATTATGATGAGACTTCACTAACACAATCAAAAGAACAAAACTCATCTTTCATACTGTAAAATTCTCTACCACAATGTTTGCATTCTCTAATACTTCTCATAGTGATACAATATGTCAATTCTGACATATAAGATCGATCAATTTTCTTAATATAGTATTGAGAAATTTTTAAGCGATCTGTGATTTTTTGTAATTTTCATGATTGTTTAAATCAGGTAAAAACATAGATGATTTCATGGCAACTCAGATGACTTCTGCACGACGTGGTGTTGCAACTGATGAAATGAAACAAGTTGCAAAAGATGAAGATGTTTCACTTGATTGGCTAATTCCAAAAATTGCAAGTGGCTCTATAATAATTCCAAGTAATAATGTTAGACTACAAAAAATTCACAATGTTGGAATTGGTAAAGGTCTTAAAACTAAAGTAAATGTTAACATTGGAACTTCAACCCTAAATGTAAATTTGGAAGAAGAAGTTGAAAAAGCCAAGGTTGCAGTGAAATATCATGCAGATACAATAATGGATCTAAGTGATGGTGGTGATGTTAAAAAAATAAGACAGACTCTTTTGGATACTGCTCCAATTGTTTTTGGAACTGTTCCAATTTATGAAGCATACAATTATGGTATAGAAGTTCACAAAAATCCTTTGAATTTAACTGAAGATGATTTTCTAAATGCATTTGAAAATAATGCAAAAGATGGAGTTGATTACACAACAATTCATTGTGGAATTACAAAAGATATTGCAAAAAGAATTTTAAAAGTTCAGAGATATGGTGGTGTTGTAAGTAAAGGGGGAACAATCACTGCAGCATGGATGTTAAAGCATGATAAAGAAAATCCATATTTGACTCATTATGACTATCTTATTGAAATTGCAAAAAAATATGATGTAACATTTAGCCTTGGTGATGCACTTAGGCCAGGCTCCATTTTGGATTCTCATGATGAGTTACAAGTTCAAGAAATGATTAACATATCTCAGTTAACAAAACGTGCACACGAACAAGATATTCAAGTAATGGTTGAAGGTCCTGGACATGTTCCACTAAATGAAGTTGCAGCAAATGTTAGACTAGCAAAATCATTGATTGGTGATGTTCCGTATTATGTTCTTGGTCCTTTAGTAACTGATATTGCATCTGGACATGATCATATTGCAAGTGCAATTGGGGCTGCAGTTTCAGCAAGTGAGGGGGTTGATCTTTTGTGCTATCTTACTCCTTCTGAACATTTAGCTTTACCAAATGCTGAAGAAGTAAAAGCTGGACTAATTGCATATAGAATTGCAGCTCATGCAGGTGATCTGGTAAAAATTCGTGATAAGGTTATCAAATGGGATATGAAAATGACTGAAGCTAGACGTACTTTGGATTGGGAAACCCAACTTGCATTATCTATTGATCCAGAAGAGGCAGCTAAAATTCATAGTAGAACTGGACAACATCCTGGAAATAATGTCCCTTGTACCATGTGTGGTGGTGCTTGTGTCTATATGATGTTGCCACAGCAGAAAAACTATGAAAATAAAAATTTACAACAAGTTGAATAGCACTTTTTGAAGACTAGGAACTGTTTCATAATTCTCTAATTCTTCTACATTTATCCACTTAAACTCTGAATTTTCCCAATTAAGATTAATTGTTGGATTTTTTGCTTCAAACAAAAATGGAAATATTTCCCATTCATGATTTTCATATTGAGGTGAATCTATTTTCATTTCCTCTGCAGATCTAACAAGTGTGATCTTGTCTTCTGTTATTCCTACTTCTTCATAAATCTCAATTTTTGCTCTTTTTAGAGGCTCTTCATTATTTTCAATAATTCCACTAATTCCTGCCCATAACCCCTTCATTGATTTTACTTTGTGGCTTCTCTTTAGAATTAATAATTTCTCATCATCCTTAATGAAAGATGTAACTATCTTAGTTGAGCGCATTTCCGTTATTTTTCAACGGCTTTTACCATTTTTGTTAATCTTTTGTAAGATTCAGTGGTGTCAGTATGTTTGGCTAAATTCTCTTGACACTCTTTGATGTAGTTGATTACTTCTTCTGTTTTTGATTCTTGAACTGCAGTAAGTAGTCTTCCAACATCTTTCCAGAGCTCCTCTGCAACTCTTCTAATCTCTGGGTTTGCAATGATAGTCTCAATTAGTTCTGGAGATTCAGTCATTACACTTTCTGCTAATGTCTTTTGTACTCTAAAAGTGGTTCCAGACATTTTTTCTGTCAGATGCGTTTTTTCATCTTTTGCAATGATCTTTGCAAAAACTAGGTTCACCAAATGTGTTAATCCTAAAATTACTGCAATTTTTTTGTCATGTTCTATTGCATCGATTGTAACAAAGTTTGCTCCTTCAAATAATGCTTTTGCAACAGTTAATTCTTTTTTAGCATCTTTGATTGGAACTGAAATTATGTTTTGACCTTTTATCGTTTTTGCTCCTGGGCCAAACATTGGATGGATACAAATTGGATTAATTTTAGCTGGCATTTTTGCTAATGATGCTGCAACTTTAGATTTTTCAGACGAAATATCAATTAGATATGTGTCTCTCTTCATCTCTTTTGCAATTAATCTAATAATCTCTGGTGTTCTTCTTGTAGGCGTACATAACACAACATAATCTGCCTTTAGAATTCCTCCAACTAGAGACTCTGCTTCTATGATGTTTTTTCCTGAAAATTTATTTTCTGAATCATAACCTGTCACTTCAAAATTTCTATCTGCAAAATATTTTATACACCATTGTCCCATTTGACCTCCAGCCCCAATAACTGTGATTTTCTTCTTCATTGTTTCTCACTTAGAATATCTTTCAATATATTCATCCCATCAATTAGCATTTTTTCATCTTGACATGCAGAAATTCTAATGAAGTTTTTGTAATCACCAAATCCCTCTCCTGGTGCTATTGCTAATCCTTTCTCAAGTGTACTATTGGCAAATTGAACCCCATCAAATCCTTCTTGGTTAACTTGTGCAAAAAGATACATGGCTCCATCTGGAACAACAAAATCTAATCCTGCCTCTTTTGCTTTTTGTACCAATATGTCTAGTCTGTTTTTTACTGTATTAGTATTATTGGAAGTATCTGCTTCAAGTGCTTTCATGGCTACATATTGTATGGGTTCTGAGACATTTGTGAGGCATAATGCCTCTAATTTTGCCATTTTTTCAATAATTTTTGTATCTGCTATGCCATATCCAATTCTAAATCCTGTCATTGCATGAGATTTTGAGAATGATTGAGTAACTATACTTTTTTCATAATTGTAGCATAGAATGCTTTTCCAATTACTTTGTGCATATTGAGAATAGATCTCATCACTTAACACATAGAGATTATTTTTTTTGGCTAGGTCCATTATATCGTCTTGTAATTTTTCAGGAAGAATTTTTCCTGTAGGGTTGTTTGGATAATTGAGCACGATCATTTTTGTGTTTGAATTAATCGTACTTTCAATTTGCTTCAAAGATGGTTCCCACTTGTCTTCTAGAGTTGTATTGATAGTTCTAACTTTGATTCCTGCATTTAGTGCACATTCTTTGTATGCAGGCCATGCAGGTTCTATTACAATCATCTCATCGCCTGGATTAAGAAGTGTTGTTATTGCAGTAAAAATTGAGAATCTTGCACCGGGACTAACAATAATGTTATCCTGCGTAATTTTAGTATCAAACTTTTCAGAGATATATTTTATAAGTGCTTCTCTTAATGCAGGTATTCCTTTTACTTGTCCGTACTTTAGAAATCCTTTATCAAATACTTCTTCTAAAGCATTTTTTACAATAGGTGGTGGCAAAAAATCAGGCTCTCCAACTTCCATGTGAATTATTTTTTTCCCTTGTTGTTCAAGTGATTTTGCTTTTAAGAAAATAGAAAGATGTGTTTGTTTATTTGTTGATTGGACTTTTACTGATTCATTTAAGAGAAAATTCAAATATCTTGTTGCAATCGTTTCATCTAGTCCTATACTGTTACATAATGAGATTACTTTTTCACGTAAACTATCTTCTCGTAATTCATCAGTTACTCCTTTACCAATATTCTTTTTGACTTCACCGATTTCTTTTGCAATATCTGTTCTGGTCTTTAGTAACTTTATCATTTCAAGAGTAACTTCCTCCATCTTATCTCGAAGTTCATTGATATCTGACATTTTCTTACAAAACAGGTTTGATTGTTCCTGCAAGTAGTGCATGATCTGCTAGAATTAGAGATACAAGTGAGTCTACTACAGGTGGGGCTCTAGGCACAACACATGGGTCATGTCTTCCTTTAACTTGAAGGATTGTCTCTTTTTTGGTTTTAATATCTACTGTGCTTTGTTTTTGTGCAATTGATGATGCAGGCTTGAATGCTATTCTCATAGTAATTGGCATTCCATTTGAAATTCCTCCAAGAATTCCACCAGAATTATTTGTCTTTGTAACTATTTTTCCTCTCTTAATTGTATACAAGTCATTATTTTCAGAACCATGAAGTTCTGAACCTGCAAATCCTGAACCAAATTCAATTCCTTTTACAGATGGAATTGAAAAAATTGCTTTACTCAAGTCTGATTCTAATGAACTAAAAATTGGTTCTCCCAATCCTACTGGAACATTTGTTGTAACTGATTCAATTATTCCCCCAAGAGAATCTCCTTTCTTTCTTGCATCCATGATGCTTGCTCTCATCATTTTTGCAGTGTTATTTTCTGGACATCTTACTTCATTTTTATAAATTGAATTGATCATTTTTTCATTAAACTTTCTTTCCATCTTTATTTTTCCAATTTGTGATGTGTATGAGTTTGTTTCAATTCCTAGTGTTACTCTAAGTAGTTTTCTTGCAATAGCTCCACCCATAACATGTGTTGCAGTTAATCTTCCAGAAAATCTTCCTCCTCCTCTGTAATCATTATAATGATTGTACTTTGTCATTGCAGGATAATCTGAATGCCCTGGTCTTAACTTTGTTTTCAAGTTATCATAATCTTTTGATTTTTGGTTACTATTCCAAATCATCATTGTAATTGGAGCGCCAGTGGTGTGTCCTCTGAAAATTCCTGATACAATTTCTACAACGTCTCCTTCTTTTCTTTGAGTTGAAATAAGATTTTGACCTGGTTTTCTTTGATCTAACATTTTTTGGATTTCTTTTTCATCAATTTCTAATCCTGCAGGACACCCATCTAACACTGCACCAATAGCTCTTCCATGACTTTCACCAAAACTTGTTAAAACAAGACGCTGACCAATAGAACTTCCCGGCAACATAGTATCAAAGTTAAATGATGTTTATAATTCCTCATTCCAAAACTTTTAAAAAAATCTGTAAAGATTCAACACTATTTTTGATAATTAATTACGTATGAATAAAAATTCTAATTTTATCACTAATTATATGTAATAATTATAATATCCCCTTAAATATCATGATAACGTATATAATATATGCAAAAACGTGTAAATTCTAACGAATAATTTGCGCGGCTCTGCGAAAAAATCCATGTTATCTTCGCAAAAGCGTTGTGGATGAAGAGAATGCTTTTCATCCTATACAGGGTCGCGCCTTTTACCTTCTAGTTATTTTTTTGAAAATTATTCTATTGAACTTGGATATCTGCACCAAGGCGATTCATCTCTTCTATGAAATTTGGATATGATACTTTGACTGACTTTGGATCAGTTACTGTGCAATCTCCTATGTGCATTCCAGCGATACAAAATGCCATAAATAATCTGTGGTCATTTTCAGAATTCAATTCTGCTCCTTTTAGGTTTTCAGATGATTCTAAAATCAAACCATCTTCTTTTTCTTGAACTTTGATTCCAAGTTTTACAAGTTCTCTTGATATGATTGCGATTCTATCTGTTTCTTTTAATCTTGCATGGCTTACGTTAACTATCTCAATTGGGTTTGATGTGTTTAATGCCAAGATTGAAAGAGGTGGAAGAAGATCTGGTGAATTACTTAGATCAAATTTTCCGCCACTTAATTTTTCAGGTGATTTAATTTTAATTTCATCCTCATTAATGGTGACATTTACTCCTAATTGTTCTAAAATATCAATAAAGACTTCATCACCTTGTGGTAAGTTTCCAATATTTCCTTTAACTGTAATTGATTCCCCATTAAGTACTGCAGCTGAAAGAAGTAATGCAAGACTTGAAAAATCTATTGGAACTGTAAATGTCGCACTGTTGTAAATCTGTGGTGTTATGTTGTATCTTTTGTATGGAATTAATGTTTGTATAGTTACCCCAAATTTCCTCATTGTAGCAATGGTTGCATCAAGATATGGTTTTGAAACTAAATTACCTTCTATGGTTAGATTGATTCCTTATTCAGTTAACGGGGCACAAATTAATAATGCCGATATGAATTGACTTGAGATATTTCCTGGAATTATTACATCCCCTCCTAAAATTTTTCCTTTAATCTTGATTGGTGGCTTTCCATCTGTTGAACTACATTGTGCGCCAATACTTGATAGTGCATCTAAGAGAGGCTGCATAGGTCTTTTTTGCAGGCTGGAATCCCCTGTTAAAATAATCTCTTCAGAAAATAGGCTTGCAATCCCTGAAGCAATTCTAATTGTTGTTCCAGAATTTTCAGTATTGATTTCAGGCACATTTGTGCCTAATTTTATTGGATTTTTGACAATAATTGATGAATTCTCAATTGTAATTTCTGCACCAAATTTTTTGCAGGCCTCGACTGTTGCAATTGTATCTGCAGAGAGTAACACATTATCCACTCTACTGTTATTTCCTGCAAGTGATGCAAG
>JAMHKW010000025.1:7714-15796 GCA_028439805.1 Candidatus Nitrosopumilus sp.
AATTGCTCTATGTGTGTAACTTTTATTTGAAGGACAAATTACTTGTCCTGTAATTTTTGATTTTTTAACTTTACAATTCATGAACTTCCGCCTTTTTATTACTAATTTTAGAAACAATTATGTTTCCTTCTAATGTTGAAAACACTTTTTTTATATTTGCTTCATTTTCTTTTTTTGTTATTGCTGCAACTGCAGGTCCATTTCCAGAAACTGATGCTCCAAGTGCACCTTTTTCAATTAAACTAATAATGATTTTAGGATCTGAATTTAAAATTGACGCAGTTGCTAATCCATTAATAATCATAGCTTCCCAATAGTTTGTTTTTCTAGCCAACTCCCATGCATTTTCAAATAATGATGATAAAACTTTGAGATTTTTCAGATTTCCTCTTTTTCTGTTTTTTGGCACAAAGATAACTGCAATTAAATTAGTTGGACCTTTTTCAAAATGAATTCGCTTCCTTTTTGCATTATCTGTTACATTGAATCCTCCATAGTAACATGAACATGCATCATCAAAGGCACCAGTAATGCTTACCTTAGATTCAATTGATGCATCAACTCCTGCCAGTAAAATTTGCTGATCAGTGAATTTTGGTTTGAATATCTTTGCACATGCAAGTGCTACTGCCGATGAAATAGAACTTGAACTTTTGAGTCCATATCCAGTTGGAATTTCTGACTCTAATGTAATTTCTATTTTGTTTTCTTCCAAATCTTTTTTTGAAACAATTTTTTCAACGGTTTTATTGATCAAGCGAGAACTGAGACTTTTATTTTTAGATTGGAGTGTAATTCCCTTTCCAGGACTAGTTTCAACTGTTGCTTCTACCTTTAATTCAATTCCTAAAGTTGCACCTTTTTGGTTTGCAATTGCATTTACCAGAGAAATGGCTCCATGTACTGTAGCCTTTGCTTTTGCCATCAGAATCCTCCTAACAATGCTTTTTTCATTGCATTATAAGGTGCTTCCATACCATGCCAAATCTCAAATGATCTTACTGCTTGACCTAAAAGCATCTCATATCCAAAAATAATAATTGCTCCCTCTGCTTTTGCTTTTTTGATAAAATCTGTATTCATTGGCATGTATACAATATCATAAACAATTGTTTTTTCATTAATACCTTCTAAAGAAATTGGGCTTGGTTCATTCTTTAGACCTACTGATGTAGCATTAACTATGATGTCATAATTTTTTACAGAATCATTAACATCTTCAATATTAATTGCATTAGTATCTAATCCTATTTTTTTTGCAAACTCTGAAAGATTATTTGCGTTTTCTAGTGTTCTGTTTGCAATTGTTATGCTTTTTGCTTTCTCTTTTGCAAAACCTGCAACTATTGCTCTTGCAGCTCCTCCTGCTCCTAGAAGAAGTACTTTAGCATTTTCAATATTTAATTTCTTTTTCTTAAATGGTTCTAAGAATCCATCCATATCTGTATTGTATCCTTTAAAGATACCGTCATTGTTTACTACTGTATTAACTGCACCAATCAAACTACATGATTCATCAATTTTATCCAGGTATTTCATCATCTCAACTTTATGAGGGATAGTAATGTTGAATCCATCAATCTTAATTTTTTTTAATCCTGCAATTCCTTCTTCTAATTCTCCTTTGGGAATTCTATATGCAATGTATGCGCAATCTAGATTCAGATCTCTGAATGCTGCACTATGAATATTTGGTGATAGTGAATGATCAATTGGATCTCCAATTACTGCAAATGTTTTTCCCATCTTATTTTTCTGAGTTATATGATTGATTTAAACTCTCAATTGATAATCTGCTTATTTTTTCAGATTTGTAATTTTTTTTACTTCATCAACACTAAACTGACCAGGGGCAATTGCCTTTCCTAATGAGACGTATGTGTATGGACTGCCCAAATATAGGCACAAAATTCTTGAAATTCTGCCAAAATCACCCATTGCAAATGATATCAGATTATTATTTCCTTTTTTGCTATACAACTCTAGCATTCTATTTGCATCATTAGTTGTTTTTGCAGTACTGACAATTTTTACATTAGATGAGAGCTTGCTCATTTGGTTCATTTTTTTTTTTAATTCTGTAGAACTTGGTGTTTTTTTAAAGTCATGCCATGATACAAGTAATTTTGTCTTTGTTGATTTTAGATATTTTCTTAACAATGAATTTTTCTTTAATGTATTGAATTCTATATCCAATAAGAACGGATTATACTCTGCAATTAGTTTCAGAATTGCAATTCTTTCCTTTTCATTTCCTAAAAATTTACCTCCTTCAGTTTTTGGTCGTAGTGTACATACAATTTTGTTTAGATCTTTTTTAATTATTTCTAATGCTTCTGGGATTTGCTCAATTTTTAAAAAATCTAATCTTACTTCAACATAATCTGATTTTTTTAGTGCAATTTTTAATGTTTGTTTTATTTTGTATGGTGTTTTTTCTGCAATAGATACACAAGTTTTGTATTTCATTTTATTTTTCTAATATGTATTCGTCTGAAACTTCCATTCCGAAATGTCTACCCGTAGCAGGTTTTACATGTACCATAACTGTATCACCTTTCTTTAGATGTGTAACTGATACTAATTCTCCATTTGATTTCACAAAACGAATTGTTTCTGCATCTTGCGCAATAATTCCGCCTATTTCTCCTTTCACAGACGCTTTAATCATTAACATTGGTCTTCGTTCGATCTTTGATCTTCCAACTGTTGCTCTTCTTGCTTTTCCTTTAGCATTAAGAATTAACACTTCAGAACCTGTCTCTACTTCCGATAGATAGTTAGTTGTTCCATCTGGTGAAAGAGTATAGCAATGAACTGCACCTGCATTTACTCTAAATGGTCTTGGTGATGTAAATGATGATCCTACTGATTCATTATGAACTAGAAACAAAAAGTTTGATCTACTTCCAATTAACATTCCTTCCCCTTTGTGAAGCATTGATGCTGTATCTACACAAACTCGTTCACCGTCACCAACTTCTTTTATCTCGATAATCTTTGCAGATTCCATCTCAAAACTTCTGGTTCCTAGGTATACCATAGTCTCTCTTACTTCATTAATTGATGATGTGCTGAAAATTACTCCATCAACTCCTACCTCTAAAATTGAAAACATTTTTCTTACTTCTTCAGGTGTTCTTGCAACTGCAAAAATTTTGGTGTGTATTTTATGGAGTTTAGCAATAATGTTTTCTAATGGAATTATTTTCCAATCTTTCACTTCAACTATGACAAAATCTAATCCTTTCTTTGCAATTGAAAGAATATTTTCAATATCTGAATTTGATAATACTTGAAATTTCATTCCTATTTTCTTGCCTTTTGGCTTGATTGCTCCTTCTTTTTCAAGAACTACATATTTTGCAGCATTTGAAGGGAAAACTGTTTGCAATTTTGTTTTTTTCTTGCCTAGTTTTTTAGGATCAATGTATATCATTTTGATTCCTTCATCTTCTAATTGAGGAAGGAATTTGGTTAATTGCGCTTGAGATACTTTGGGTGAAATTATTAATTCTCTTGTTTTACTCAATTTTCTTCAATGCTTCCTTTGCTGTTCCTTTCCTGAAAATTATTTCAGCTAATGCTGCTACCATTTTTTCAGGTGTTTTATGTGCAAAGATATTTCTGCCATATGTAACACCTTTAGCTCCTGCAGTCATTGCATCTTCAGTCATTTGAAGAATATCTAAATCTGTTTTTGCTTTAGGTCCACCAGCGATGACAATTGGAACTGGTGTACTCTTTACAATTTTTGTAAAGGAATCTACATCTCCTGTGTATAGTGTTTTAACAATATCTGCCCCACATTCTGCTCCAATTCTTGCAACATGTGCAACAATTTCAGGATCGTGTGGATCTTTAATGTTTTCACCTCTTGGATACATCATTGCTAAAAGTGGCATTCCCCACCTGTGACATTGATCAGCAGTCATTCCAAGTTGTTCTAACATTTCTGGTTCTTCTTTACCTCCAATGTTGATGTGTAATGAAACACCATCTGCTCCCAATGCTACAGCTTCTTTTACTGTACCAGTTAACATCTTGCGATTAGGTGATTGTGATAATATTGTACTACTTGAAAAATGAACTAAAATTCCAATTCTAGTTGGTTTAGGTAATGTTTTGAGAATTCCTTTGTTAATTATTACACTTGTAAGACCATGTGACTCACATTTGTAAATCATAGATGCAGGATCTTCAAGACCTTCAATAGGTCCGTTTGAAATCCCATGATCCATTGGAATGCAAAGCATTCTTCCTTTTTTGAGAATTCGATTAAGTCTAATTTGATTACCTGATACCATGTGTTGATCTCACTTTTGTACCCTACTTAAAAATAACGTGAATCATTGAACTCAGGTTCATCTGAAATTGAGCACAAATCACTCCTTGAATTCCATTCTCTTCTTGTTTATTTTTTCTATCAAGAATTAAATAGAAATTAAAAAAGATGAATAGTAATTGAGCCAAACTACTGAACAGATACAAAAAAGCAATATCAAAGATATTTTAGAAAACTCCCTTAATGGTCAAAGACCCGGACCGGAAGATTGTATGAGGCTCTTAGAGTCTGATGATGTTCATCTTATGGGGCTTGTTTCTGGACATCTAACAAGAAAACAATTTGGTAAAAAAGCATCTTTTGTAAATAATATTATTTTGAATTATACCAACGTGTGTATCACTGATTGTAAATTTTGTGCATTTTATAGATCTCCAGGTGCTGAAGACGCTTACACATTAACTCTTGATGAAATTGAATCTCGAGTAAAGACTTCATGGGATATGTTTAAGATCCGTCAAGTTTTGATTCAGGGTGGACATAATCCAAACTTGACAATAGAGTATTATGAAGATGCTTTTAAAATGATTCGCGATAAATTTCCTCAAATTGGAGTACATGGATTATCTACATCTGAAATTGATATGATTTCAAGAGTTGAAAAATCCTCGACAAAAGAAATCTTGGCAAGACTCAAAGATTCTGGTTTACAATCAATACCTGGCGCTGGAGCTGAAATATTAGTTGATTCAGTTAAAGATGTTATCAGTCCAAAGAAAATTTCCAGTGATGATTGGATTAGAATCATGGATGAGGCACATTCACTTGGTCTTCCAGCTTCTGCAACTATGATGTATGGACATGTAGAAAATAATAATGATATTGTTGATCACTTTTTTAAAATTGTGAAACTACAAGAAAAAACAAAAGGGTTCATGGCTTTTATCCCATGGAATTTTGAACCAAATAATACTTTGATACATGAAGAAGGATTAGTTGAATATGGAACTGGTGGGGTTCAACTTTTAAAGATGATTGCAATCTCTAGATTAGTTTTTGATGGTTTAATCCCACACATTCAATCTTCATGGCTAACAAATGGGGTTGGTATGGCTCAACTTGCTTTGCAATATGGTGCTGATGATTTTGGTGGTACATTAATTGGCGAAGAAGTCGTTTCATGTACTGGTGCTCGTTCTACTGAACTAACTGACAAAATAATTATTGGCGCTATTAATCAGATTGGATATCAAGTAGAAGAGAGAGATAATTTCTATAATCCTGTTAGTACATTATAGTCCATAATCAAACCACTTGGAATCTACTAGATTTTTTGTTTCATCATCAACTTTTACTAGTTGCTGAATTTCTCTTTCATATCCTTCTTCTTTTGTTTTTTGAGTTGCATCAATTCCCATCTTAGAACCCAAGTTGACAAGTGGAGATGCAGGATCAAGAGTATCAGTTGGTGTGTTGTTGATAATTATTGTATCTCTTGCAGCATCTGCTCTTGTAGTGACTGCCCAAATAACATCATTCATGTCATGTATGTTGACATCTTCATCTACTACCACTAGCATCTTTGTTAGTGAGAGTTGACCCATTCCCCATAATCCCATCATCACTTTCTTTGCTTGACCTGGGTATCTCTTTTTGATTGAAATAATTGCAAATCCTTGGAACCACCCTGCTGATGGCATGTTGAAATCAACTACTTCTGGATGGAACATCTGAATTAATGGCAAAAATGATCGTTCGATAACTTTTCCAATATATGCATCCTCAAGAATTGGCTTTCCCACAACAGTTGTTACATAGATTGGGTCTTTTCTTCTCATGATTCCTGTTAGTGTGAATGTTGGGTATGGTTCGACTGGTGTATAGTATCCTGTATGATCTCCAAATGGACCTTCCTCTCTAATGTCTGCTGGGTCTACATATCCTTCTAATACAATCTCTGCATTTGCTGGAACATCCAAATCAATTGTTTTGCATTTTACAGTTTTGATTCCTTCCTTCCTTGTAATTCCTGCAAACAGATACTTGTCTAGTCCTTCTGGTACTGGTGCAATTGATGAAAATATCGTTGCAGGTTCTCCACCAATAATTATTGCAGTTGGAATTTTCTCTCCTTTGTCTTTTGAAATATCTCCATGGTGAGCTCCCCTCTTGTGTTTTTGCCAGTGCATCAATGCATGAGTTTTATCAACTATCTGCATTCTATACACTCCTAGATTTCTTACTCCTGTTTCTGGATGTTTTGTAGCAACTAATCCTAGAGTAATAAATCGACCAGCATCATTAGGCCATGACTTTAAAATTGGTAAATCATCAAAAGATGCATCACTTGATGTTATTTCAGTTACAGGCCCACTTGTTTCTGATTTAGGAAATGATGCTGTCATCTTTGATAGTTCTGGAAGTTTTTTTATTTTATTTAGTAAACCTGATGGAACATACATCTTAGTCATATCTGCAATACGTTTACCAATTTCAGTAAAGTCTGTCATCTCAAGTCCAATCTCCAATCTTTTCATTGACCCAAATGCATTTCCTAAAACTGGCATGTCATATCCTTTGACATTTTCAAAAAGAATTGCAGACCCGTTGGAATACATTTCTCTTCTTAGTATCTCTGCAATTTCTAAATTAGAATCCACTTCAGTTTTGATTCTCTTTAACTCTCCATTCTTTTCAAGTACTGCAATTAATTCATGGATATCTTCAATTGGCACATTGGGTCTGAAGTTAATTCAAGTATAAGCTTAACTGGGTTTTTAGAGAGTAGGTTTTACATTTTTTTAACAAATGTATTTTAGTTCTCATTCATAGGAAAAAGTATTGGCTGATGAGAAATGTGTAGTTTGTAAGGGAAATGGAACAATAGAATTACTTGGTTCTCAATGTCCATTTTGTAATGGAACAGGTGAAGCAAATCAACCTGCTAAATCATACCTTGATTCTCATATCTGCCAATGCATATTTCTTGACAGAAAACAATGTCCTTTATGTGGAAAGCGATGTCATCATGATACTCCAAACAAACCAAAAATTTTGCTAAGCCCTGAATAAATCACATTGGAGGCAATTCAGTCTTTTTGTCATGACCACCAGATCCAAACTTGCAGTAAAAACATAATTCTGATTCCATGTACTTTAATTGTTCAACTTGAATTGCTCCAATTTTTAGAGCAATCTTTGTTAGAATTTTGTATTTTAATGGCATTGCAGGAATTACCTCCTCCATGTATACTCTGTAATGATCGGGACAAAACTTTAGTGTAACTCTGGATGCCTCTTTTCCTTTTTGATTTACTTGTTTTGTAAAATTAATCTGTTCTCTGATGTATTCATGTTTTGGACATGGACAATCTTTGCCTCCAGGATGTTTGTATGCTGGGGTATTCTTCCAGTCAAATTCCGGATATTCTTTTTCAAAGTCGTCCATTAGAACCACTATGTCATCTGTGCATATAAAACTTGATCAAGTTTGGTTTACGGTAATCAACCCAAATGTACATAAACCCCAGATTCTTCATTCAAATTAATGGTAGCTGCTAAAAAGCCAACTAAAAAAGATCTTGAAAACAAGATTGCCGAATTAGAAGCAAAACTAAATCAACTTTCTACACAGCTAGAATCCAAACCAGCTGAAACTAAACCAGCAGAGCCAAAACCTGCTGAAGTAAAACCAGCTGAAACTAAACCAGCAGAGCCAAAACCTGCTGAAGTAAAACCAGCTGAAACTAAACCCGCAGAACCAAAACCAGAAGCTCCAAAACCAGCTGAGACTACAG
>JAMHKW010000026.1:0-15254 GCA_028439805.1 Candidatus Nitrosopumilus sp.
CACATCTAATGCCGTTAGTAGAAGGCTTTGTTGAAAGAATGGAGACAAAGTATCCGCTTGGAACTCCCGGACGTGTCAGACTGGTAGCGCAAATGATGTTTGCGACATACTATCTGCTAGATCCAGAGATACACAAGATTACAGAGGCTGGGAAAAATATCAGGTGTAAATCCTGAATTCAATCCTCTTTTTTTACCATTATAATAGATGATTTAATATTCTAAAATCACAAGAATTCTTCAAGTTACAGGCATCACATTTCCGTTTATTGTTATGATGTTCAGGTTCTACATTTTCTATTGCTATGCTTGCAAACTTTTCAAGAGATGTATGCAGATATTGTAAAGTAAAAGAGTCCTGTACTTCTGAAAATGTCTTGTATGGCTCTCTTGTCTTTCTATCACAAATTCTAATCTGCCATCTCTTTTCTGTATGAGGCATTTCAAAGAAATCATCTGGATTTTTTGTTCTACCAGAAGAATATGTTGAGTTAAGATATGTCAATACCTGCAATAACTGTCCAGGATATGGGTGTTTCTTGTTATCATATGTAGAAGGATTTGCTACAAACTTGTCATCTTGAATAATCAGAGTTTCATCTACACGCATTATTTTATCAATTCTTCCAGAAAGTGATACCAGAACCTTTTCTTTTGGAAAACTAAACGGGATTGTTAGAGTGGAATGAATGTCTTCTCTTGCAAATTCTATATCTTTTTTTTCATCTTTAATTTCCTGAATTGTAACCGGCTCAAACACCACATGTTCTTCTTCATATTTTTCTTCTGCATCATGTGCCGCACTTCCCATCATTAACGACTGTGACGGTTTTGGTTTTACACCTTTGATAGATAATGGAATTTTGTATTCGCAATATCCCATCGAATCTGTGAAATCAGTAACAGCAGCTGAAATCAATGTAACATTTCCTTCTCTGTTAATTCTTATCATGGTGTAATTCCAGGAAATTTTTGTATATCGGTATCTTCTAAATTATAATTTGATTTTTTTGATAAACTTCTACATTTAATCACTGCAAAAAAGCTATAACAGTGAAAGTTTTTTGTGGTATGACGTTTAGCTCTAAATCTCAGAAAAAAAGTACCGCTAAATTTTTCAGTTCCAAGTTTTGCCTTGTCAATTTTTGAATGATATAGACCAAAACCATTCCCAATTTGGATATAATCTGCTTTTTCCTTATAAAATATAGAAATTGTCTCATCAGAAATAGCATAGGTTACATCTTCAAAATTTTTTTGATCTTCTTTTACATCTTCATAGGTTAGTTCAGAGTCAGATTTCCGATATTTGTTAGGAATGATTTTTTTATTATTAAGATAATCCAAGACTCCTAATTTTGTATAATATTTTGTTATATCTTCATCTTTTACTTTTGGTGCCCACTCCCACTTCCATTGTTTACCACTCTTTACAGGAATCAATCGCTTTTGTCCAAATTCTGCACCATTTGCACGATTCTTTACTTCAATAGAATATTGTTTCCCTTTGTGAATAAAAACAGCATCAACACCAGGTCCAGACCCTGCACCAGAAATTTCACTTGGCATCAAACCCTTCTTTTGTAAAATTTCAACAATTTTTTTTTCATATTTATGGCCCTTATTGTCGCCTTTAACCATCCTCAGTTTTACCTACTAGTCAGCAATGAAGTTTTCTTTAAGATTAAAAACTAGAATAAGTTACAATATTAGATATGGGAAAAAAATCTACATCCAATATAGTCCAAAATGACTGTGAAAAACTTCTAAAAACTGATTTTAAAGATAAAATTCATCTTACATTTTTAGATCCTCCATTCAACCAAGACAAAGATTATCAGAGTCATGATGACAACATGCCTGAGATTGAATACTGGAATTGGATGAAACGTGTTTGTGAGTTAATTTATGAAAAAACTGCTGATGGTGGTGCAATCTACTTTATGCAACGTGAAAAAAATGCAAGTTTTGTTTTAGATGCACTTGCAAAATCAGGTTGGACCTTTCAAAACTTGATAATTTGGAGAAAAAAATCCTCTGCAGTTCCAGGTAAACAAAGATTTGCAAAACATTATCAAATAATTGCATATGCTACCAAAGGTTCCAAACCACATGTTTTCAATAAACTTCGAATCCAACCAACCTTACTAGTCACTGAAAAATATGAAAGAAAAACAGGAATGTATCTAACTGATGTTTGGGATGATATACGAGAGTTAACATCAGGATATTTTGCAGGTCATGAACCATTTAGAAAGATTGAAGATATGGTATTTCCAAAATATAGCAAAAAAACATGTAAAGGTAAATGCAATACAGGAAATTATACTGCACCTGACATAGTAAGAGCACACAAACAACAATCACCAGTAGCACTTTTGACTAGAATTATTTTATCATCTAGTAATCCTGGTGATTTGATATTTGATCCATTTGCAGGAACAGGAACTACTCTTATAGTAGCAGAACAACTTGGACGTGATTCAATTGGAGTAGAATTGGATAAAGAAAATGCATCACTAATCAAAAAGAGACTCTCAAGTTTGAGGCAAAGTGATGATATACAAAAATTAAGACATGATTACGTTCACACAGAAAAGTTAGATGATATATGGCACTTGCCTGAAAAACTAAAAATCAAAAATTCAGAATGATTAAAACATAATATTTTAAAAAATTAAGAAATTCTTAAAACACAGTCAAGGATCAGATGATCCTATATGACGGAGAGAAAAGATATTCGTGAGCATTTAATTGAAGAACTAAAAAAAGATCTAGTTGGACCTAGAGAGGGAGAAGAGATTTTTTGGTCAAATGATGGCGATATTCCAACGTCACGTTATCTTGCAGGGGTTTTATATCCAAAACATACAAAATTAGATCAAAATAATTTTCTAAAAGCAACAACAGAATCTGAAAAAGGTGAGGATGAGGAAGAAACTGCAGACACACTAGAACATAATCCATTTGCAACGACAATAGGAACACAACCAAGTTCACTTGGAATGACTTGTTGCGTTTCAGAAAAAACTAAGAATATTGAGTGTGAAGTGAATTTTGGATTATATGAAAAACAAACAAGAGAAAAGAAGACAAAGGAAGGAGAAGAATATACGGAAATAGGGTGGAAAAGAAAAGCAGAAAAAGAGATATTTACAATTTCTACAACAAAAAATGGATCTCGTGACATAAAAAAATCACATGTAAGTGTTGTATGGAAAATTATAAGAAAATTAGAGAAATATTATATTTCAATATATTTACTAAACACAAAAGAAGCATTAGGTGATGATGTCGTTACAGAATCAGATCAATGTATATTTCAACCTGAGATTATTCTTAGAACATTAGAATCATCAAAAGCAAGAGAAGAAGAAAATATTTTTTTGCCAATGGCAAAAAACAAAAGATATCAAAAAGATCCTGAAGAAATACGATTTGACGTACTATTTAGAAATAAACAATTTTTTGCTGTAGGAAGAAATTGTTCAGTTCAATGGGATAATTATAATGAAAGGAAAGGAAATAAAGCTGATTGGGTAAAAACAACATTTGTTCCAAGACATAATGTAGAGATAATTCAACCAAGAAAAGGTAATACAGAACCGCTAGAAAATAATTTACGTTTATCAACTCTAAAAAATGTGAAAGATTTTTCTGAATATGAAAAACTGCTATCACCAATTATTTTAGAATATGAATCATGGATTGAAAATATTAAAAAAAGAATTGATGTGAAAGAAGAGGGATTAATGAAATTTGAAAGGCCAATAAGATCACAAATTAAAAAATGTGAAAATACTAAAGAAAGAATCATCAAAGGAATAGAGTTAATTTCAACAGATCCAATTGCAGGACAAGCATTTCAATTTGCAAATGAAGCAATGCATAAACAAATGATTCATTCAAGATGGGCAAAAGACAACATTAGCCAAAATAAGAAAACAATTGATTTTAATCCAAATTATGGCGAATATGAAAAAGATAATCCACCAAAATGGTATATTTTTCAAATTGCGTTTATACTGTTAAATCTAGAATCTATCCTAAAACCAGAATCTAAAGATAGAGAAATTGTGGATTTACTTTGGTTTCCAACAGGTGGAGGAAAAACAGAGGCATATCTAGGAATTGTTGCATTTCTTCTAGGATTAAAACGACTACGAAAAGGAGAAAATGGTGGAATAGCAGTTCTAATGCGGTATACGTACAGATTACTCACAATTCAGCAATTTCATAGAGCAGCTGCTCTAATGTGTGCTTGCGAATACATTCGTGGGCAGGATAAGACAGGTAAATGGGGAAAGGTTCCATTTAGAGTTGGATTATTTGTTGGAAATGATACAACACCAAACTCATTAGAGGCAGCAAAAAAAAATTTAGGAAATAAATCAAAAAAATCAAATCCAGTTCAAATGATCAATTGTCCTTGGTGTGGAAAATCTCTTGATCATCACAACTATCATGTGGTTAAGAATCCATTACGAATGGCAATAAAATGTGCAAATCCAAATTGTTATTTTGGAAATAAAGATAATGATGAAAGTTATATTCCGGTAGTTTTTGTTGATGATGATATTATTAGAACACTACCGTCTTTGTTGATTGGAACTGTAGATAAATTTGCAAGATTAGCATGGGAATCAAAATTTGCTGCACTTTTTGGAAAAGTTCGGGCATATTGTGGAAAACATGGATATAATCCAGCTGGAGCAATTGCAGGGGATTCTAATCCAGGAAATACAATGATCACATGTAACCACAAGGCCGTAAAAGCTGAAGATATAAAAAATATGAGTGAAAAAGAACAAGAAAAAATATCTAAAGAAGGAAACTGGACTAGAGAATTTAGAGAACCAATACCACCGCCAGAGCTAATCATTCAAGATGAATTACATCTCATTACAGGTCCTACTGGAACATTAGTGGGATTGTATGAATCAGTTGTTGAAGATTTATGTTTGAATAAAGGAATTAAACCAAAAATTGTAGCATCAACTGCAACAATTAAAAATTCTGAAAAACAAATTCAGTGGCTTTTTGGTAGAACTAAATCAGAGATTTTTCCACCACAAGTATTAGATTTTGGTGATACATATTTTTCAGATGTAATTCCAGATACTGAAAAAGTTGGAAGAATTCATGTTGGAATTTGTTCATCATCTGCAGGGATATTGACAGCAGATGCAAGAATTGCTGCAGCATTACTAAGAAAAATTCGATTCATTAGAGAAAATAAAAATAAAGAATTTTCATATTCAGTAGAAGAAATTGATGCATATTACACCTTAGTTTCATATTATAACACAGTAAGAAATGTCAGTTCCGCAGTTCGCTATTATGAAGATTCAGTTCCTCCATTTATGGGGGCAATTAGTCAACAATTTGAGCCAGGAGGTTCAAAAAAGAAGGATTTGCTACAAACTCAAGAACTTACTGGTAGATTAGATGCTTCAGAAATTCCAGATATTTTTAAGGAAGTTGATATTGGGTTGACAGACAAGATGTGTAGTTGTGATGAAAAAGATAGAGAACCATCAAAAGAAAATGATACAATTTGTGAGACGTGTAAAAAACAATTCAAACGACCATTAGATGCATTGTTATGTATAAATATGCTCTCTGTAGGAGTAGACATTCAAAGATTATCACTGATGTTGATCAATAATCAACCAAAACATACTTCAGAATACATTCAGGCATCAGGAAGAATTGGTAGATCAAAATCTGCAGGATTAGTAGTAACAAGTTATCGATATCTTGCACCAAGAGATTTATCAATATACGAAAACTTTGGTGATTTTCATGCAACATATCATAGACGAGTTGAACCAGGTACTCTCACACCGTTTGCATCAAGAGCACGTGAAACAGGATTATTTGGAATTCTTGTAGCATATATTAGAAATTATGTGAGAAAAGAGAATAATCTTCTAAAACTATCACCAAATGATGGTGCAGGAAAATTCAAAGAAGTTGATACTCAATTAAAAAAATTATTTGATGAGATTAAAGAAAGATTGAGATCACGTGTAGAAATTGTCGATAATAAAGAAAAAGATGATACAATTGATGAATTTGAGCAATGTAGAAAAGAATGGATAAAATTTGTAAAAAACACCGAAGATAAAGAACAGTCATTAAGGTATAAGCGAATTTATCATCCAAACGCAGGAAAGCCAAAAAAGCATTACAGATTTCTTTTGAAAACTGTAGGAGATATTGATCCACCGGGATTTGTTGGAAAACAAATTCCTACATCGATGAGACAAACTGACGGAGATGTCAAAATGTACTACAAAGAACCAAAGGAGGAAGATGAAGATGAGTAGTGAAGAAAAAGAAGAGAATGAACAAGAAATAGAGAACGGGATGGTCAGTCCAGGTACAGTTAGACCAAGTCAGTTAATCACAAATTTTGGTCCAGGTTCGGTAGTTAACATGCGAAATGATACGGTTATGATATATGGTTGTCATTTATGGATGAACAGCACTGAAAAGAAGAAGAGATATAAAATTTTACACCACGAATTGTTACAAAAAAAACTAGGCGTAAATAAATTTCGAATGCCAATATCACATGAAAGAACAGTAAATGTACCATGTTTTTCGTTTCCACAATGGGGAGTCTGTAAAAATTGTGGACGAATGCATTTCCATGATACAATACCTGGTGATGACGAAGGATTTCACTGTAAGCCATGTGTGGAAAAGAAAGTAAAGAAAGACAAATGTGAGTTAAGTCATGCAAGATTTGCAGTTATTTGTCCAAAGGGACACATAGATGAATTTCCATGGGACGATTGGGTTCATTATGATTTTAAAACTGGAACAATAAAAAAATGTAAACATGATAGGCCTTATCTATTTTTTAGAAATAATCAAAAATCATCTGCATTAAAAGCATATCAAGTTGAATGTGGAATATGTCATGCCCATCGTAGTTCTGCAGGTGCAACAGAACGTAAAAATTTCAAAGAGTTAGGAATAAAATGTGAAGGAAAGAGGCCATGGATAGGACCACATGTGCAAGAATGTGATTTGGAAGTTAAAGGAATACAAATTCGTGCAACAAGTATGTGGTATTCAATTAACACAAGTGCGATAAAAGTTCCAAGATGGCTACATCATGTTAATAGAAAATTGGAAAATCCAATTGACGGAGAAAAATTGTATGGTGCAATAGAATTAGATAGAGAAGATAATTATTCATTTGAAGAGATCTATACTCGCCAAGAAAGAAGATTCAAAGGAGTATTAGAAGATATTATGAAAGAAAAACCAGAGTTTTCTGAAGAAGATGCTAAAAAGGAGATTATAGGAAAATTAGAAGAAATTTTTGCAGACACAGTAGAAGATGATAAAATTCCAAAACAAATTGATATTTTGAATCAAGAATTTGATGATTTTATAAAACTGGAAGATACTAGTGGGAAAGATTATGAAAATGAGTTTGAATTACAAACATCTGATATTGACAAAACTAGGAAAATTTTCACTTATGTAAATACAGTGAAACAAGTTAAACGTATTACAACAATTACTGCTTTAAGAGGATTTACGAGAGATAAATATCCAGATTTGATAAATCCTGACAATACAGAATTTTGTCCAATAACTACTGAAAAGCATTATAAAAATGCCAAGTGGTTACCCGGAGTACAATCAAGAGGGGAAGGAATTTTCATTTCATTAGAAAATGATATAATATCAAAATGGGAAAAAGATGAGAATTTACAAAATAGATGTAAAACTATCATTGAAAGTTTTGCACTACACTCAGCACCAAAAGATGAAAAGAAACAGAAAGAAATACAGGATTTATTCAACTCAAAATTCATTCTTCTTCATACACTCTCACATTTACTAATCAAAGCGCTAGTCGCAGAAGCAGGATATGATGAACCATCACTTAGTGAAAGAATTTACTGGAGTGATGAAAAAAATGGAATTTTGATTTATGCAACTGGTTCATCAGAAGGAAGTTTAGGTGGTTTAGTTAGATTAGGTCAATCAAAGCTTTTTGGAAATATTTTGGAGGATGCTGTTGAAAAATCAATTGATTGTTCAAGGGATCCTATTTGTGGTGAAGCAAATCCTGTAAAAGATAAATCAAACCAATTAGGTAAAGTACATCAACTGAATGGATCATCATGTCATTCATGCTCTTATGTTTCTGAAACAAGTTGCAGATTTTTTAATCAATTATTAGACAGACAAACAGTTTGGAATTTCTTTAAGGAATTTTTAAATGATGAATGATAATATTCGAAATGAGATTAATTATATTTTAAGTAATTTTTCATCAGAAATTATTAATAATTTTGAGAGAATGTTAGAAAATAAGAAAATTACATTAGAATCAGAAACTTTTGATTTAATTGATGAGGGAATACCAAGTTCAGATGTAAAATATTTTGAATCATTATTAAATCAAAAAAAATTTCAATCTACTGGTGAAATAATTATTATGTTAAAATTATTGAGAGAGATAAAAGAATTAGAAAGGAATATTTTCACATCTACAAAATTAGTTTGCACTAGACCAGATATTTTGTCTAAAGGAACAGATGAGACAGATCTTGTAATAAATGAAATGCTTGGAAATGCTAGAAAATCCATAACAATTTTAGGATATCTCATGACAGACGGTCCAGAAATTAAAACTATTTTTGAGATGATAAAAAATAATCCAAAAATCATGGATCTTAAGATTAGATTTATTTTTGATAAAGTTGATGAAGAACAAACCTTAGGAAAAAAATATCGTTCAGTTAAGGAAATTATTCGGGATAATTGGGATGATGATATACCTTTTCCAGAAATTTATACATACAATAGAAAAAAAAGTTCCCTTCATGCAAAAGTTGTAATTATTGATTCAAAAGAAATTTTTTCCACATCAGCAAATATGTCTGAGAGAGCCATTCAGAGAAATTTTGAGGTGGGAATTATACATAAAGGGAAACCAGCCAGAGATGCAGAAAAAATTATTGATGAATTAATTGAGAAACAATGGTTTGAGAAAAAATGATTTTGATCATATATTTAACAAAGTAAAAGTATTGAGGGATCTTGTCAGAATTTTTTTCAGATGATGATAGAAACATAGTATTGACTCCTAGTGAAGAGATTATTCAAAGATTTAGAGAATTATGGACTACTGAGGAAATTATTGAACTACTAAATGAACCTCAAATTTGTCCTCCAGATTTTCTTGAAAGTATTAAAGAAATGTTATCATTTGAAGGAAAAGTATTAGATGAAAACGAATATGCTCAAACTTTGTATGAACAATGTGGTGGAGATAAATTTTTACATGCTAAAAAAGTAAATAAAAATTTTAAATTTTTAGCAGAATTTTTTTGTGCAGTTGTAAGAGAAAATCCAGGAAATAAAGATGAACTAAATGAAGTATTAGAAAGATTTTTCCCAATTTTTAGAGAAAATTTTGATGTTGATGAATGGAAAGAAATATGGACAAAAGCAGGTTTACCAGAAGAAAAATACTGGCCAGATATACCTTTAGACTATTCAGATGTTCAAGGCGTAGACAAGATACTTACAGTAGCATTGCAAGGTATGGGTCCTGGACAAAGAGCTACTTCAGCAAAATTTTTAGGACGAATATGTGAAATTACAAATTTACCAGACATATGTTCACAAAAAGAAAAATCGTTACGTGAATGGAAAAGTGTTGATGTACAACCATTAGGAGATTTGAATCCATTGTATGATTATCAAAGAGATGTAAGTAGACAACTCGAACATATGCTAACACAATATTCAGATGATACATCAAGAGCAATGGTTGCACTACCAACTGGTTCAGGAAAAACTAGAGTTGTGGTAGAATCAATAATTGATTGGATTAATGAAGGCAAAAAAGGACAGGAAGATAAGAAATTTGTAATATGGGTAGTAGACAAAAAAGAATTATGCCAACAAGCGTATGAAACTTTTGTTAGCATATTTCAAGCTAAAGGAAAACAAGATACAAGTTTATCAATTAATTCATTTTGGGCTGACAATCCAAAAAATCTTTATGAAATTTTTAATTCTTCTACTAGTAAAAAGACATCAGTAATAATTGCTACAGTTGGGTCATTGAATTCAGCAATGAAGAAAATTCCAGAGGCGGAAGATGATGATGAAAACACAATGAAGAAAATTTCAAAATCGCTTGCAATATTAGTAATTGATGAAGCACATAGAGCGATCAATAAGAGTTATGGAGAGGTCATGCGTGGTGTTGGATTTAATTTTTCAAACAAAATAAAGAAAAAACACGAATATGAGGCACGATTATTAGGCTTAACTGCAACACCATATAGAAATGAAGGTGTAGAAGCAAATCTAGGACATAAAGACAAGTATGGAAGATACATAAAATCAAAGACTGAACAATTACAAACCTATTTTTCAAATCAAGAAGGAAAACCCAATTTTCTTTGGCCTGATGATGCAAATGTATCATTCAGTCAAACAATAAATTATCCACATGCAATCTTGGAACTTCAACAATCAGCTACTTTTGGAAATGACATAAAGATGATTGCCGATAAATCATATGATCAAGATGGTAAAATTGTCGATTATTATTGGCAAGTAAAAATTAAACAATTATTCACATCAAGAATAACTAATCCTTTCAAATATGATACCGGAAAAGATTGTTATGGATTAGAAGGAGACCCAGAAGAAAATTTAAGAAAATGGAAAGAAAATAAAATTAACAAACCATATAAAGAATCAAAAAACATTTGGGCAAAATCAGGGAAAAAAGAACATGAGATTGAAAGAATAGTTTTTGATGTGCCGGGAAAATATCAAGTGTTTTTATGGGTTAAAGACGATGATGGACTAGTTTCTCAACAAATTGAAATGAGAAATATTGAGATTAATCCAGCAGCAGAAAAAACTGTAATAGATAACCAAAAAATTATGCAGAGGATAGAAGATGAGTTAATTAAAGATGGAAAGTTATCTGTTCCAAAACACTGGTATCACAAACATGATTCATTATCATACATTGAAAGTCAAGGTGAAAAAGTTAGATATAAAAAATTACTAGGTAGAGAAACAGATGAAATTGATGATGAAACTTTAAGATTAGTTTCTAGAGATCCTAAATATAATATAAAAATTTATTTAATTATAAAAAAATTATTAGAAGGAACAGGTAAAAAGAAAAATCAAGAAGAAATTAAAAAAGAATCAATTCTTCTTTTTGTAAACTCTATAGAACACGCAAAATATATTTCAACAGCACTTCGTTCTGCATTAAAGATTAATTGCAGATTTGTGACAGGAGAAACACATACGGATGAAAGATGTAAAATAATTAATGATTTTAGAAATAAAAAAATTCAAGTATTAGTGAATGTTGATATTTTAACTACTGGTTTTGACGCGCCGCAAGTTGATGCAGTAGTAATTGCACGTGCAAGGCTGAAAAGTTATCCATTATGGGTACAAATGATGGGAAGAGGGTTACGTGGTCCACAAAATGGTGGAACCGAAGAATGTAGAATTGTTGATTTGAACAGCAGATTGGAAGATGAAAACGCTCAGTATTCAAAAGAGGAATTATTAGAAGCATACAGATTCCATAGTGAACTTTTTAGAGAAAATGAAGAATTGACTGAATATGATTTAGGGTTAGTGAAAGAAGTAAAATGGGAAACTGGGTTACAAGAGAGTGTTTTTCAGGCATGGAAATCCCAACAAAATTTACCAAACAGGGATATTGTTTCCATGATGAAATTTTTCACAGAACGACCAGAATTTCAAGAATGGCAACCAGAGTTTTGGGAATGGTTACAAGAGAATTATGATCCAGAAAGAGAGACAATCCTCGAAAAAATTGAGGATGATGCCATAATTATTTTTGATGAAAGTGAAACTGCAGAACCATCAAGTGATATTCCAGAAAAAACTTTTGATGAATTTATTTCATATATAGATACAAAGTTAATACCTGAATCATTACAATCTAATTACAGACCAGTTGCAATTAGAGTACTGTTATTAAGTAATCGTAAAGTTGGTAGAACAGTAATACATCAACCAATTACAAGAGAATTCATTTCAAGAATAATCGCATCAGAAAATTTATCAAAGGGAAAACAACTAGGCTTTTACATTAATCAAATTCCAGTGTTTAGAGCTTTAAGAGAACGTGGAATTGTGAAAAGGAAAAAAGAAACTGAAAAGAAAAATGATATGTACGGCTTGAATCTTGAAATGATAAATTCAGATCAATTAGATATACTAGTAACAAAATTAGATAAAATAATTCTTAAGAAAAAACATATTGATGCAGGAATAAAATCTGCTGAAACAAAAGGTCCTACAGGATTAAGAGATGCAGCAATTAAAGCAGCTAACACAAGAGCAGAAAATAAAAATCAAATTTATTTTTGGTTATATTCAGTAACTCCAGAAAAATGGGAAATTGTTAAAGAAAAAGAAATTTGGGGTGTTGAAACTGAATTAAGAATGAAAAAATTAAACAAAGGAGATGAAATAATTTTTTATGTGAAAGAAACAAATCAGATTAAAGGAATTTTTAAAGTTAATTCAGATTGGCGTGAATCAACAGAATTAACCTGGAATGATGAAAAAAAGATAAATCAAATTAAATATCCATATCAAATTGATTTGTCAACAGTAGTAATAGGTAATGTGATTTATAGAAATCTCAAAGATCAATTAAATTTTGTAGAAAAGAAAGAAAATTACAACATGTATCTGCAAGCACACATCACGGGTCCTTCTAATTGGGGCCATCCTCTAGATATTCATGACTATGAATTAATAAAAAATTCACTAATATACCAGATGCAACAGGAGAAGGAGGATGAAAATTGAGTAAAATAGTTATTGTAACTGGTTGTTCAAGTGGAATTGGTCTTGCTACTGCAATAGAATTTGCTAAAAATGGCGATACTGTTTTTGCAGGATTGAGAAATTTATCAAAAAAAGATGCATTGGAAGCAGCTGCTCTAAAAGAAAATGTAAAAGTGAATTTAATTCAATTAGATATCTCAGATGACGATTCAGTAAAAAAAGCAATTGAAGAGGTAAAAAACTCTCACGGAAAAATAGATGTGATAGTAAATAATGCAGGATATGGTTATTTTGGAAGTGTGGAATCAACGACAATTGATGAATTCAAAGAACAGTTTGAAACAGATTTCTATGGCGCAATTAGAATGATTCAAAATGTTTTACCAATTATGAGAGCACAGCAGTCAGGGCACATAATCAATATTTCTTCGGTTGCAGGTTTCATTGGTTTTCCAGTAGTTTCAGCATATGTAACTTGTAAATTTGCGTTGGAAGGATTAACTGAATGTTTAAGACAAGAATTGCATAAAGATGAACCAGAAAAACGCATTCATTGTGTTTTAATTGAACCAGGAATAGTGGATACAAACTTTGGTCGAAATATGAAAACTGCAGAACATGCGTTTGATATTCCAGATTATACAGAGATTATTGAGAAATTTCAAAAAAATGCAGTAGAGATTTTTAAAAATGCTATGGAACCACAAAAAGTCGCAAAAAAAATTTTATCAGTTATAGAAGAAGAGAGACCAGAACCACGTTACAGAGTTGGATATGATGCAGATCAATATTGGGCTGATAAAACTACATCAACACCACTTGATTTTGAAGAAATTGTACGTGGAATTGTAAAAGATTTTTCAGAAATGAATTCAGATGATGATTAGTAAGTTCTAATATTACAAATCATATGTATCATGTTGTTTTACAGTATGTACATTAGAATGCATTCGTTTATGATATTCATCATGTGTAGTATGAATAGGAATCAGTTTTTTTGCATTAGCACCATCAATGACACGCATTATTTGTGTACTATCACCATGACCTGATACATGAATTTGATGCCAATCACGTGTCCTACTTATAACACCAAAATGCTCAAACCAATTTTTAATCTGTTCTTCTTTTAGTTCCATCTCAAAATCAAATGGTTCAGTCAGAGAGCGAATGTAGGATGAACCAGGATTTGGCTTTATATCTATTAGATTTTGTAAATTAAAATCACTACAGTAAAAAATTAATTCTTTTTGATGAGCAGCAACATCTCTATAATCAATTGCATTTGGATAATCAAGAAATTCTTTTTGCCATTCTTTATAATCCATTTTTAGTAATCTTTCTGAAAATTTTGATAAATCCTTATCAAGTAAACTCCATTGACCACGAGGAATGAAAATTTTTAGATGTGTATCATCTGGTTTTGGATACAATTTATTAAAATTAACAGAATTTGAAAATAATTTTAAAAGATATGCCTGTTTAAGATCAATTACCAAAAATCTATTTGTATTTTTTGCTGCTAAATAAAATGACATTAAACGATCTAGATCTCGGATTGGATATCCACAGATGACTAACTCGTCAGTTTCATTAATTATTTTTGTAGAATCTGTTTCTACAACAAATTCAGTTTTTTCATCTGCTTTTTGAACACGTGTTCCTTCACATAAAATTAAATCTAATTCAGATTCCCTGCATCTTTCTACAAATTTCTCAGTATCTTGTGAACGTCTGCCATGAAATCGTAAATCACCAGTATTTGCTATTGAACCAGATGATGTGTGTAAAATGAATGCGTCAACTCCAGGAATAGAATGATCTACAGGCATTGGTTCAACATCTATAGAATCAATTGAAAATTTCTTTCCATCTTCAAAAACTCTGACATCTCGCGAAATTGCTACTTTATCACCACTTGCCTTACTCAATTCACCACTTTTGTTTGTGTAAACTTGGAATCTTTCCTTCATTGTTAGATATTGATCTGTTCCTGTATCATCATAATTTTGCATAATTAGTTTAGAGGCCTCTGAACAATAGATTGGGATGTCAGGTCGTAAAAGTGAGATGTATTTACAATGATCAACATGTGCATGTGTTAGTAAAACTGCATCAATTGATGTTTCTTCATCTCCACCTAACTCCATGTGTTTAGAGTAATCAGTGCGATACATTCCAGGTATGTTTGGTAAGATATCTAAAGCAAAATAGTCAGCTAAACTGTTTGATGTTCTAGGACCCATAAATTGTGAGAAAAACTTACCTTCATCTCCAAAACTCATTCCAAAATCCATCAAAATTGTGGTTCCCTTATCTTCTACGAGAAACTTGTTTCCACCAATGTCGTTTACGCCACCGTGAAATGTAATACTAGTCATAGAATGGTATAATGACTAATAG
>JAMHKW010000027.1:0-15085 GCA_028439805.1 Candidatus Nitrosopumilus sp.
ATTATCATATCTTGCAAGGTTACTTCCAGCTTCTGTTGCAGTAATTGTATAGTATGCTGCAACTGAATATTTTACCATGTCTAGTGATACTTCTTCGCATATTGCCCCCAGATTCTCTAATTTTGATATGGCATCTTTTGTCGCAGATAATACTGCAGAATCAATACCATCTCCAATCATCTCTTTTATGATGCCAATTCTCTTACCTTCAATACCAGAATCAATTCCTGAAAGATAGTCTTCATTTTTGTTATCTACAGTCGTGTTATCATTAACATCCAAGCCTGAAACAAGATTTAGCATAAAGGCTGCATCCTTTACAGTTCTAGTTAATGGGCCAATTTGCTCAATGCTGTTTGCATATGAAATCAAACCATACCTACTGATCAGCCCATAAGTTGGTTTGTACCCCACAGTAGAACAAAAACTTGCAGGGTTTCTAACAGAACCACCAGTGTCAGAACCTAATGATGCAACACACTCAAATGCACTTACAGAAACAGCACTACCACCAGAAGAGCCACCTGGAACATATTCAGTATTCCATGGATTTTTGCTAGGACCAAATGCACTAAATTCAGTGGTTAGTCCCATAGCAAATTCATCCAGATTTACTTTTCCAATAAATACAGCATCTTGTTCTTTTAATTTTGTAATTACAGTTGCATCATAGGGAGCAACAAAATCTTCAAGCATTTTTGATGCACATGTAGTTTTACTATCTTTGATGCACATATTGTCTTTAATTGAAATTGGCATTCCAAAACATGCACCAACTTTATCTCCTGATTTTATTTTTTTGTCAATCTCTCGTGCTTTATCCACTGCTTCTTCATTAACAGATAGAAAAGCATGTAGTTTGTCATCAACACTTTGTATTCTTTCTAGGGTTTTTCCCACAAAATCCTCAGCAGAAATATTCCCAGTTTTTACTTCTTGGACAAATTCAAGGGCAGAAATTTTAAGATTCATTAAGACATCTTTGGTGCACGAACATAGGTTCCTTTGTAGTTCTTTAATTTCTCAATTAGTTTTTCATTAAATGGAATGTGTTTATCTTTGCGTAAATTAGTAATTGGTATTTCTTGCATTGTAATTTCTTCAGATTCAACACCTGCTGAATCTAAAACATCAAAATAATCAATCATTGCATGTACTTTGTCTACATATTCTGTATGATCATCAACTTCAATTCGCATTAATTTTGCTACATGTTTAATTTCTTCTTCAGTAACCATTCACTTACACCTAGGGTGTTAATCTATCGACATCTCTTGGATAAAATGTTACATCTCGAATGTTTTCAGTTCCAGTAAGGGCCATAATCAATCGCTCAAGGCCAATTCCGCAACCAGCATGAGGAGGAACCCCATAATCAAATGCACCAAGATGATACTCAAATGCATCAGTTTTCATGCCTTTATTCTTCATTCTCTCAGCTAATTCATCACGTTTTTCAATTCTGGTACTACCTGAAGATAGTTCTAAATCTCCAAACATTAAATCAAAGGATTCAGAAATTTTTGGATTTGTTTTACTGTCTTTTACGTAAAATGGTTTTGGGCCTAATGGCCAATCAGTGATAAAGTAAAATCCATCTAGTCCAATTTTTTTGAGATTTGATGGATACAAATCGTCTCCCCATTCTGTTTTTGCACCTGCTTTTTGCATTTTTTCTATCAGATCATCATAAGAATATCTTGGAATAGTTTCAGGGATAGCAGGAACTGTAAATTCTGCATCAGGTGTATCTTTTACATAATCATTAACAGTTTTAATTACAATTTTGATGATATCTTCTATTCTATTCATAACATCATTGTAATCAACAAATGCTTCTTCCAAATCAATTGAGATTGCTTCTGCCAAGTGACGATTAGTTCTTGATGGTTCTGCTCTAAAAATTGGAGCAATCTCAAAGACTTTTTCAAAACTCATTGTTAATTGTTCTTTGTACAATTGCGGGCTTTGAGCCAAAAATGCTTCTTTGTTATAATAAAAGATTGCAAATAATGCAGCGCCACCTTCAGTAGCTGTTGCAATCATTTTTGGAGTATTAATCTCAGTAAATTTTTGTTCACTAAAGTAATCCCTAATTGATTTTAAAACCAGACTTCTAACATTGAAAATATCTTGTAATGTTTTTCTTCTAAGATCAATTGGTCTAACTTCAAGTCTTGTGTCAATATTTTTGACAGTTTTTGCAGTTGGTTCAAAAGGTGGGGTTTTTTCAACTTCTGAAAAAACTCGCAATTCTGTTGGAATTATTTCAAATCCACCTGGTGCTTTTTCAGAGGATTTTACATTTCCGGTAATGGCAATTGAGGAATGGGCTTTCAGTGAAGATAATTTTTCTCGAATTTCATCAAGGCAATCTCCCTTTTTTGCCACAACTGAGATATCGCCATTTTTGTCACGAATTGTAGCAAAACTAATGTTACCATGTCCCCTAATAGTCAAAACCCAACCCATAATGGTGACTTGTGTTCCATCCATAGAGGCAGTAATTTCATTAGAATAGTGAGATCTACGTAAATTCCCTAATTCAGTTTTTATCATAATTTACTTTAATCCATATTTCATGGTGTAATTAATTTTTACACGCGTATGAACTCCTATTTTTTGGAACTAGATTTACATTAAATTACTAGAATTTTTCATAAATATTCATGGCTCTAACTGATAAAGAAAAGATAGTGGCAATAATCTCAAATGGAATTGCTGTTTTTTCACTATTACAAGAAAGAGATAGTCTTCCCAAAAATACAACAATGTATGATTTTGTGCTAAAGGTAGTTCCTGAAGATATCAAATCAGAATTAAGCATAGAGTTGATAGATGAGGTATTCCAGTATGTTTCATCCGCACATAGTTCATAAAGTACAAAATGTTAGGTAGAGCATAATATGACATCAATTGCTACACTTGGTTCACACTGTGCACTTCAAGTTCTCAAAGGTGCAAAAGATGAAGGTCTAAAAACTATTCTAGTCTGTGAAAAAAAACGTGAAAAACTATATCGAAGATTTCCATTTATTGATGAATTAATTATGGTTGATTCTTTTAATGAAGTATTAGATCAAAAATGTCAATCAGTTTTAGAACAAAATAATGCAGTGTTAATTCCGCATGGAACATTAATTGCACAAATGAATTCTGAAGAAATTGAATCAATTAAAACTCCAGTCTTTGGTAACAAATGGATTCTAAGATGGGAATCAGACAGAGAGATGAAAGAAAAACTCATGAGAGAAGCAAATTTACCTATTCCAAATCCAGTATCAAATCCTAAAGACATCAAGAACTTGGTAATTGTAAAAAGACAAGGGGCTGCAGGTGGAAAAGGTTACTTTATGGCAGCAAATGAAGATGATTATAATACAAAAAGAACTCAATTGATTTCACAAGGAGTGATTTCAGAAGATGAAACACTCTACATTCAAGAATACGCAACAGGAGTACTAGCTTATTTACAATTCTTTTATTCTCCACTAAAAGAAGAACTAGAATTTTTTGGAGTTGATCAAAGACATGAATCAGATATTGAAGGTTTAGCTAGAATCCCATCAGAACAGCAACTCAAAAGTGACAAAGTTCCATCATTTAATGTAATTGGGAATAGTCCTCTAGTGTTAAGAGAATCATTATTAGATGAAGTGTATAACATGGGAGAAAATTTTGTTGAGGCATCTAAAAAATTAGTATCACCAGGTATGAATGGACCATTTTGCATAGAAGGGGTTTATGATGAGAATGCAAAATTCACATCATTTGAATTTTCAGCAAGAATTGTTGCAGGAACTAATATCTACATGGATGGATCTCCATACTATTCTCTGTTGTTTAACGAGTCTATGAGTATGGGTAAAAGAATTGCAAGAGAGATAAAAACAGCCTCAGAATCCAATCAATTAGAAAAGGTTACGACCTAAAATTCTACTTTGCAGTAACTTCCATTCCATGTTGGGATTTAATGATGTACTTGTCTCTTATCTTGACGCTGACCCAATCAATTATCAAAACTGTAATCAACACCACTAACATGAAGACTGCTGCTTTTCCATATTCAAAGAATTTGATATAATTAATAATGTAAAACCCAATTCCACCTGCACCAACTAATCCAAGTATGCTAGTTTGACGAATGTTATAATCAAACATGTAAAGTAATTGACTAAGTAAATGAGATGCAGATTCAGGAATTACAACATAACGAATTAGTTGCCATTTAGAAACACCAATTGAATTAACTGCATCCATAGGATCAGAGTCTATTGTTTCAATTGCTTCGTATTGTAATTTTGCAACAAATCCAACTGTGTACATAATAATTGCCAAGACTCCTGCAAATGGACCTAGCCCCACCATAATTACAAATAAGATTGCCCAGAGAATTGATGGGAACGTACGAATAGCAGCCAACAATGCACGAATTGGAGCATAAACGTATTTGCTGTTAAGATTTCTTGCAGCAAGCATACTTAGTGGTAATGCAATTGCAAATCCGATGATTGTTCCAATAAATGCCATCTGAATAGTTTCAAACATTGCCCAAAGAGCAGTTGGAACATATTTTGGTTCAACAAGAAGCATCTCTTCGACAACTATTGCAAGATTTGGTAATCCTTTAACAAAATCAATTGGATTTGCATCGACATTGTAAGATGCAATTACTACTAATCCAACAATAATTCCAATAACAATATTATTTTTTGGTGTCATCAGCATACATCTCCATGATATCTTCTGTATTCATATCTCCTGTTTGAAAATCAACTATAGTGTCACCTTCAACTCCAATCTCTAGAATTTTTTGTCCTTCCTTGATAACTGCAACTCGATTTGCATATTCTAATGCTAGTTGCATATCATGATGAACCATGATTGCAGTCAAATTCATACGTTTTTGAGCATCTGCAACTAAATCCATAATCTCATGAGCAGTCACATAATCTAATTCTGAAACAATTTCATCAGCTAACAATATTGTAGGCTTTTGCATTAATGCCCTAGCAATAGCTACTCTTCGTTTTTCACCACCACTTAGCATGTAGGCTTTTCTTTCTTCTTTTCCAGATAATCCAACCAGATTAAGAATTCTTTTTGCTTCTTTAATCTCATGTTCTGGAAATTTTTTGAATAATGATTGCATTTTAGTTAATCTTGGTAATGCACCAAGTAGAGTATTTTCAAGAACTGAGATATTTTTTACTAGTCCTAGACTTTGAGGAATATAACCAATTGTATGCATCATGTTTTTGAATTTTTTCTCATTCATGTTAGGAGAAACATAATCTATTTTGATTGTACCCTTACTAGGATTCATCATTCCATTCATTAATTTGAGTAAAGTAGATTTTCCAGAACCAGACTGTCCTATAATCGCATAATTTGTTCCCCTGTCAATTGAAATGTTAATTCCTTCTAATGCAAAATTTTTAGAATCATATGATGTCCATACATCACTCATCTGAATAATTTTTTTTGTAGAAATTAATGAAAATGGAGGATTTTGAGTCATCTGAATTTGTTTCATATCAGAAATGCTAGTTTTTATTTACTATAGTTGGATTTGTCAAGAATTAACTGATCAAGACCAGTTAATGCGTTGATAAAGTCCCCAAACTCACCAATATGCATAGTAGTAGTAGTTGGAACTAGAGCATCTGCACCATACAAATCTGTTAAAATAGAATTGTTTTCATCATAATTAAGTTGGATTAGGGAATCAACTAGTGCATTACGAGTTGAATCTGACATCTCAGAGCTTACCATAAACACATGTGATGGTACAGGTCCAATTGTTGTAACTGGACGTAATTTTGTTTGGTCTTCTAATTCAAGATATTTTTGTGGAGCAATATCTGAACCAAATGCCACATCTACATTACCATTAAGAAGTAATTGTAATGCTGCTTTGTAACCTCCTGCAAAAGTATAACTTTCAAAGTTATTTGCCAATGCAGATTCTAATGCAACGATATCATCGCCTTCAATGGTAACATGTCCTGCAGTTACCAAAGTTCCCATAGGTCTAACAAAACCTGATGAACCAGTAATACTAGTGAATGCTACTTTTTTACCAACAGTGTCTTCTAGTGAATGAATAGAATCATTTTCAGCTAGTGTCCAAACTGTAGCTTGATAATTTACTTTACCTGCAACAAGTTCTGCCAATACTGCTTCTGCACCTGTTCTTTGATTTGTAATCCATGCAGGTCCAGTATCCATAAATGCAGCATCAATATGACCAAATCTCATTCCTTCGATAATAGTCTCATAATTTGTTGGAACAACTACTTCGACATCAATACCTAGTTTATTCTCAAGGAATACCTCTAGTGCTTGTGCTTTTGGAGTTAATTCATCAGCCTTTTCAACTGGAATAAATCCTATAGTAATTGTATCAACATCAATAGATTGTTTTTCAGATGAAACGTGAATGATATCATTTTCAATTAGGAATTCAATTCCATTGAGAAAAGTAGTATCATCGATTTGATCATTAGCCCACCATCCAGCGTTTGTTTTAATCCAATCAGGAATCAAACTTTGTGCTTGAACATTTTGTGTTAATGGGATAGTTGTGATGCCAACTACTGCAGTTATTGCAACTAGTACCAAAATTGTTTGTCGTTTCATAATTAACTAAAAATCTTAGGAAGAGCTAAGTTATTTAAAGCAGGTTTTCATTCTAGATGTTCATTCCAAGTCTATAGAATAAGAATTAGCAGTAATCTATTTTTCTAAGGATTTGATTTTGAATTAGAGGTATTTGGATACAAATTCAAGCTAGGCTCTAGATTCTCCAAAATGATTTCAACTTTACCAATTCTACTACGATATTGCTTAATTTTTTTGCCTTCAGTTGAAATAACATATTGACTTACTTCCACAAGTGCAAGATCTTCTAAATTAGATAGTGTTTTGTAAACAGTAGAAAGTGAAATTTTTAATTCATCAGCAATTTGAGTTGCATCTTTTGATTCATTTTTGACTGAAAATAATACGGCTCGAGTACAAATGTTACTAATGGATTCTATAATTTTTTGAGTTATATCAAATTCTGATAGTTGAATGATGTTTGGTTTTGACATTAAAATCACTTAATTAGGAATTAGTGTAAGAGTTGGCTCAGGTTTTCTAATAGAGATATCAGCTTTGCTTATTCTACTACGGTAAACTTTGAATTTTCTGCCTTTATCAGATATCATCCATTTTTCAACTTTGATTAATGTAAGTTCTTCGAGGTCTGATAATTTTTTATATACAGAACTAAGAGGGATTTTTAGCTTGTCAGAAAGTTCTGCAGCTGTGTTTCCTTTTTTAATTATTGAAAATAAAATTGCACGTGATTCAGAATCCGCTAGTGATTCTATTACTTTTTGAGTAGTATCATATTTTTTTAATTGTGGCAAAGTTAGTCTTCTTGACATGTAAATACAAAAAATATTGTACGATTATTTAAACGACATGTTTTAGTTCTCATTCTAGAGAATTAGAATAATTAGTTATATGAAGGAGTAGTCTCTTTATGAGAATTAAAACGGTTCCAAAAGAATCCAAGAATTAGCCCTATTGATGCCCAAAAAGAAGTAACACCTAGAATAGACATGAATCTAAACTCATTTACCAAATCCATTGGAGCAGTTATTTCATCTGGATTATCTGGCATGACAAAGAAAACTAGAGAGATGAAAATTGCATATCCAAACAAACCTACAAGTTTTTTGTTGTTTTGGAATTTCTTTGATAATTTGTAAAAACCAACTACTCCAAATCCAGAAATTGCAATAAAAGAAAGATACAAGATTGCTCGTAATACTACAGTATCTGCATCCCCAACAGTTGGTGGATTTGCAGGATATTTGAGAAATGGAATCAAATACATGGCAAACCACATAATTCCAGATAAAACAATTGCTTTTGTGATATCATTATTTCCAGGTAATGAATTTCTAGATAATGCAAATACTATTCCAAATAATGCACCAACAGACGTTCCTAAAATAACTCCTGCAAGAATTTGTCCGCTCTTTTGCCACACTCTATACCCTTCATACTCTATCCAAAATTCAGGAGTGTCTTCTTCTTCACCTGATGCAAACAGATTTTGATTTTCAATTCCAATGGCTTGATCAAGATATGGTTCTACAATTGCAAAATTTACAGTTCCATGAATTGCACCAGCAAGTGCACCAGAAATTAAAACAATAATGATAAAATGCAGTGTTTTCATGAGGCTAAATTCCTAATGACAAGGGAATCCAGCTGCATGTCTCATATCGTGAGTGAGTTCATGGATGTAAAGATCTTCAAATGCTT
This sequence comes from Candidatus Nitrosopumilus sp., assembly GCA_028439805.1. Classification (GTDB taxonomy): domain Archaea; phylum Thermoproteota; class Nitrososphaeria; order Nitrososphaerales; family Nitrosopumilaceae; genus Nitrosopumilus. Next base: position 8,326 of record JAMHKW010000027.1, read on the forward strand.
GTTCACCATAAACTAGACTAAAGATATGTCCTTGATCAAACCCTACAACAAACAATCCTGCTGCAAAGACTAACGCCAATGCAATTATTGCAATTTTAGAAACACCAATCTTTGATGCATAGATTTGTCTTGATTCAGACATAAAATCTAGCAGGATTTGAATATATTTAAGCTCTTGGATATTTTTGATTTTAATAGAGATCACCAAATTAGATCTGATAAAAACATTGGATACTTTATACTAGAAACATATTTCGTCAGATTATGACAAAACTCTATCTTTTGGCAATACCTGTAGTAATAGGAATTCTAGCAGGTGTGTTTTTGGCATTTTATCCTGAATCAGAAAATGACTCTAAATTACTAACTGCTTCAAAATTAATCAATAATGGGTCTCCGATAATTGGTAATTCAGACGCACCAATTACGATTTTAGAATGGGGGGACTATCAATGTACTTTTTGTTACAAATTTCATCAAAATTCATTAGATATTATCAAAGAAGATTTCATAAAAACTGGTAAAGTAAAACTAGTCTTCAAAGACTTTACCCTAAATGGTCCAGATTCTGTGTTAGCAGCAGAAGCAGCATATTGTGCAGATGATCAAGGAAAATATTGGCAATATCATGATGAACTTTACAAGAACTGGGGAGGAGAAAGAACCGGATGGATCACGCGAGAATCACTTGATAGATTTGCAGTAACAGTTGAGTTAGATTTAGAGCAATTCAATAGATGTATTGATGAGCACAAATACCAAAACAAAGTCATTGCACTGTACGAATTTGGAAAAGAGGTTGGAATTGATGCAACTCCGTCATTTTTGGTCTTTAATGATCAAAAAATTATCAAAATTAGAGGGAATCAGCCTCTAGAAGTATTTCTGAAAACATTTGATGAATTATAATTTCAAAAATTAAAACCATTAAAATTAATATCCGCATGATCAGGAGAAATTACAAATGGTAAAGAAAATAGATGTAGAAAAACAAGATTCAGTCAAACTCTATAAAATCAGAAAGACCCTAGAAGAGTTATCTCAAAAATTAGGTAGAGGTACTGAGCTTATTACAGTATACATTCCAAAAGGAAAACAACTTCACGAAATTATTAGTTCGCTTCAACAAGAACAAGGAACAGCAGATAATATCAAATCAGACCTTACAAGATCACATGTAGTTGATTCGTTAGGGAAAGTAGTTCAAAGACTAAAAATGTACAAAAAAACACCAGAGCGAGGATTAGTAATGTTCTGTGGCGCACTTCCATCTGAAGAAGGCGGACCTTTAGGAAGTGAAGTAGTTACAGTATGGGAAGTAGACCCACCAAAAGATTTGAATCAATACTTGTACAGATGCGATGATCATTTCCATGTTGATATTCTAAAAGACATGTTAAAGGATGACAACTTAATTGGATTTTTAGCAATTGATGCAAAAGATGCAGGTTGGGGGTTATTGCATGGAGATAAAATTGAGGTGCTATCTCAAACAGGTTCTGGAGTAGCAGGAAAACATAGACAAGGAGGACAATCTGCAAAAAGATTTCAAAAACTCAGAGAGATGGAATTGAGTTATTTCTACAATAGAGTAGCACAAACTACAAGAGAATATTTTATCGATATTTATCCAGTAAAAGGATTAATCATTTCAGGTCCAGGCCCTACAAAAGAAGATTTCATTAATGGGAATTATTTAGAATACAGATTACAAAATAACATCATCTCCACAATTGATGCATCATATTCAGGATCAGAAGGAATCAGAGAAGCATTTGCAAAATCTGCAGACATTTTAGGTAATTTTAGAATGGTAGAAGAAAAAAAACTCATCGAAGATTTGTTTAGAGAGATTAATGGTAATACTGGAAAAGGCTCCTATGGATTACAAGAAGTAATCGATTATCTAAAAAATAATGTTGTTAAAATTTTAATCATTACTGATAATACAAACTTGAATAGAGTTGAAGGAAAGTGCAAGCGGTGTCAACACATTCAAGAAGAGATTTTAGAGAGACCGCTAGTTATTCCAAAAAAGACAGAGTATGCAAACACCCCATGTCCAGCATGCAAGGCAATGGAAGTAGAAGTCAATGAACAAGACATTGTAGATTATTTAGAATTACTTGCAGCAAAAACAGGAACGCAATTAGAAGTTGTTTCTGGAAGTGCAGAACATGGAAACATGCTGTCTAGTCTTGGAAAGGTTGGGGCAATTCTAAGATATAATCCAGGGCATTCTAAGTCAGAATAACACGTATCTTTTTTGCAAGTTCTGAGAGCTCACTATCAGTTGAGATTTGTCTCTTTGTCCATACAGTGCCTTTGCTATCATATCTAGGAATGATATGTATGTGGACATGTGGAATAATCTGTTTAGCTGCTCTTCCATTATTTTGACCAAGACTAAACGCATCAGCATTTGTTGCATCTAAAACTGCCTTTGCTATTTTTGGAACAATTGCAAATATTTTTCCAACATCTACAGGAGTCATGTCAGTTATTTTTTCATGATGTTCTCTAGGAAGAACTAAACTATGTCCAACATCAATGGGATATTTATCTAAAAATGCAACATGTGAATCATCCTCATATAGAAAATGTCCATCTTTTTTTCCATCTAGAATATCACAAAAAAGACAACCCATAAAGATCAGCAATTTGTGATTTTATTTATTGTTTTTATCGAATGGTTAATTAGGGCAAATTTGAGAGTTTGAATACATTATGGGACGAAAAGAGCGAAGAGACCGCGAACAAACACGTGAAAATTATGCTACAAAACATTCAGCAGAAAAAAGAAAACAGACTCTAATTGCAATTGGTGTTTTTGCTGTAATTGGAGTTATTGTAGGATATTCTGTATTTCTCTTTGCCAACATGACTGAAACTGCACCTGGAGGACCAGAAAATGCTGGTGCATTAGGCAGTGATCACACACATGCAGCAATTATTGTAAATATTTTTGGAGATGAATTTGATTTCTCAGCTCCAGATTATCAAATCAAATCACCTTGGACACATTTTGAAAGCAGAGATGGTTCTACTATTCACAAACATGCAACAGGAGTTACACTGCAGTACCTCTTTGATTCACTACAGTTAGGTCTTGATGACCAATGCTTTGTATTCAAAGATGGCAGAAGTTTCTGTACAAATGAAGACTATAAACTTCAATTCTTCATTAACAGAGAACAAGTATCAGACATTAGAGATTATGAAATTGTTGAAGACGACAGAGTTTTGGTAATATATGGTGGCCAGACACCTGAAGAAATAGAATCTGTATTGCTAAAACTAGACAATCAAGAATTAATCAAGTAATAATCTCAATAAAATCTAGATCATAGTCAAATAGTTTACAATAAAATATTATTGTGGATATAATTTAGAAAAAAAGAGATTGCAAAAAATGACAAAGAAAAAACCAAAGAAAAAAGAGGGCAGATTACAAAAAGGAGAGAAGAAAGGTAGGGAAAAACTTCGAATCAAGAAATACAAAAGTGAACAACAAGAAAATAAAAAGAAAAAAAGACCTAAAAAATATGAATCTAAGAATTAATGAATACCTTTGAGTTTGATACAGTCATCATCTCTGCCATTTTAATTGGAATGTTCTCTTTTTTTGAAATATTTAGCATTTCATTATGATGTTCTTCTTTCAAATGCTTTAGGAATTCTTTTTCTTCAATGTCATTACGTTTGTAATTACAAAATGGAAAGACACAGTTGAAATTCATGAATTGTCTTCAAGAATTATGGACTTAAGCCTATTGAAATTTAGAATCTAGACTTAAATTAAAGCAATCAGAAAATTACATGTTATGGAAATTTCTAGTAGAAATGTTGTAGAAGGAACTGCTCGAGCACCACATAGAGCAATGTACAAAGCTATGGGATTAACTGATGATGATTTATCAAAACAATTCATTGGGGTGTGCCATACAGGAAATGAGGCAACGCCTTGTAACATTCATCTTCCAAAATTAGCTCTAAAGGCTAAAGAAGGAGTTTCAGATGCAGGTGCAACACCAAGAGAATTTTCAACAATTGCAGTAAGTGATGGAATTGCAATGGGTCATGAAGGAATGAAGTCATCATTAATTTCTAGAGAAGTTATTGCAGATTCAATTGAATTAATGGTCAGAGCACATCAATACGATGCACTAGTAGGAATTGCAGGATGTGATAAAAGCCTACCAGGAACTATGATGGCAATGGCCAGACTGAATATTCCATCAGTGTTTGTGTATGGTGGAACTATCATGCCAGGAATGCTTGATGGAAAAGAGCTAACAGTAGTGGATGTGTATGAAGCAGTAGGAGCATATGATGCAGGCCAATTAACATTAGAAGCTCTAAAAAATATTGAAAATACAGCATGTCCAAATGCAGGTTCTTGTGGAGGAATGTTTACTGCAAATACAATGGCATCAATATCAGAGGCAATAGGTCTTGCATTACCTGGTAGTGCCAGTCCACCAGCTGAAGACGATAGACGTGAAAAGATGGTCTACGATACCGGAGTTGCATGTGCTAAATTATTAGAGATGAACATAAGACCTAAAGAGATTTTATCATTTGAAGCATTTGAAAATGCAATTGTAATGTTAAATTCTGTTGGCGGATCAACTAACGGAATACTACATCTGTTAGCACTTGCAAATGAAGTAAATATTGATTTGAATTACGATGATTTTGAAAGAATTAGAAAAAAAACACCTCATCTAGCAGACATGAAACCAGGTGGAAACTATGTAATGAATTCCTTAGATAAGATTGGCGGAATTCCATTTGTACTAAAAAAATTACTTGACAAAGGACTACTAAATGAAAACTGCATGACAGTTACTGGAAAAACAATTAAAGAAAATCTTGTTTCAATGAATATTGCAGAACCAGAACAAAACATTGTAAGATCAGTTGAGAATCCACTTCATTCAGTTGGAACAGCAGTGGTTCTCAAAGGAAGTCTTGCTCCAGACGGCGCTGTAATTAAAACTGCAGGAGTTGAAATGACAAAATTTACTGGAAAGGCTCGAGTCTTTGATAGAGAAGAATATGCATTTGATGCAGTATCAAAAGGAGAAATTGATGAGGGGGATATTGTAGTTATCAGATATGAAGGACCAAAAGGAGGTCCTGGAATGAGAGAGATGCTATCTACTACTGCAGCACTTGTGGGTCAAGGACTAGGAAAGAAAGTAGCAATGGTTACAGATGGTAGATTCTCTGGTGGTACACGTGGATTCATGGTAGGACACGTAGCACCTGAAGCATATGTTGGCGGTCCAATTGCGCTAGTAAAAGATAATGACGAAATCACAATCGATACTGAAACTAATACAATTGATCTTCATGTATCAAAAGAAGAATTAGAAACAAGAAAGAGTCAGTGGAGTAAACCAAAACCAAACTACACAACTGGTGCTCTTGCCAAATATGCATCACTTGTAGGCTCTGCTGCACAGGGCGCAATAACTAGTCCAATACTATAATGAACAATTTGTCCACAAGCTTTATAGATCGCAATTAGTAATTATTCTTAGAGATAACAGGCAGAAAAAATTACAATTATCATAATTAAATTTCTGTTATCTACTACAGGTTCCCTAAAAGTAACCTTTTTAGCCAAATTACGCACAAAAATATATCGATGAAAAAGGCTCCAAATCTGCTAAAAACCCCTCAATTATCAAAATCATTCACAAGGGATCGTTGGATTCAAGAGGCCTATGACAAAAATCATTCCATTTCAGCAAGAGATTCTAGGAAAAATATTCTATCAAGATTAGACCATTATTGTACCAAAGTCCATGGCATGTCACCTGAAGAGATATTTGAGTGGATGAAAAAAGAGGCAGACACCCCAGATAGTCTAACTCAGATTGCAATTGATTTTTTATCACAATATGTGAAATTTTGTCAAAAAGATCACAAAGACATCATCATCGATAAAGGACGCAATGTAACAGGTGAGAAGAAACTAAACAAAAAAAATTACTTGCACAAATTACATGATAATTCCATTGGAGGAAACATTGCAAGAGCCAGGGGGTTTATGAGTCAAGTTGGAGGGATTAGAATTCATAATGATGATTACAAGAGAATTCCAATTCCAACGGTAGTAAAAAAAGGAATGTATGACGATGAAGAGGCAGAACCACTAACAGCACAACAAGCAAGAGATGTAATTGGTAGAACTAGAGATCATCGTTCAATTACAATGTACCATTTCATGAATGACACAGGATTTAGAATATCTGAAGTTGGAATGGTGAAAGATTCTGACTTTAATTTAGATACGATTCCTGCAACTGTAAAGACTCCAAGTGTATCAATTAAAGGAGTCAAAAGTAAAGGGGTAAGATTTCTCCGCAGTACAACTACAAGATTTGTTAGAACATTAATTGGAGATGATGATCATTACACATTTAGAAAATCAGATGACCAAAGTGTAGAGTCATTTAGACGAGCAGAACTCAAGAAAATAAAACATGTTTATGAATCACTTGGAATGGATGGTATCTATGAAGATACAGGTAGAAAGAAATTCAATTTACATTCATGGAGAAAAAGATGTGCTACAGAATACGCTAGAGCAAACAATGAATCAATGGCTGACGGTTACCTTAGACATTCAAAGTATTTGGCACAATACCATCTAAAATCAAAAGAAGAAAGAATTGAAGCATTTAGAAGAGCTGAAATTGATTTGGCCATTGATGAAGCTTCAAAACAGAAATTAAAAATTAAGAAT
>JAMHKW010000028.1:0-14803 GCA_028439805.1 Candidatus Nitrosopumilus sp.
TGATGATGCAAAAAACTCTGTACAGAACTTTATTGATATGATTAAAAACGATAATAAAATTTCTTTGAATTGTGGAATTGGTAATGGACACAATTCTAGAGAAGCAGTAAAACTAGCCACAAAATCTCTTGATACTATAAGAGAAATTCGAGATTCAGGAAAAGAAAAGCCTGAAGTTTATGAATTATCATGTTAATGAAAAACCTGAGTATTTTATCAGGTAAAGAATTAGATTTTGTTTCAAACACTGATATCAAAATTCAGGGTGAAATATTTAAAAAAATTCAACCAAAAATCAATTCAAATAAAGAAGAATCTATAGATTGTGAAGGTCTTTTATTAATTCCTGGATTCATTAATGCTCATACACACATTGGTGATTCTATTGGAAAAGATGTCACACTGAATAATTCTGTTGATAAAAAAATCCATCCCGTGTTTGGAGTCAAATCAAAAATTCTTAAAAACACTTCCCAAGAAAATCTAGCTAATTTTATGAAAAATACATGTCATTCTATGATTCGAAAAGGAATCACCACATTTGTTGATTTTAGAGAAGGTGGGTTAGATGGAATTGTTTTACTTAAAAAAACATTATCTGATATTCCTTTACGTTCAATTATTCTAGGTAGAATTGAATTTTATCACGATTCTACTGAAATTAAAAAAAATCTTTCTTTCCCTAATGAAAAAATTAGAGATCTTACTGAACTCCTCAAAAAATGTGATGGAATTGGTATAAGTGGTGCAAATGAAAATAGCACATCAGTACTAAATTATTATTCAAAAACAAGAAAACTTAGAGCAATACATTCAGCTGAAACTAAACAAAGTGTTTCTTCCTCAAAAAAGATTACTGGAAAATCTGAAACAATTAGAGCTTTATCTCTGAAACCTCATTTTTTAATTCACATGACTCATGCTTCAAAAAATGATCTTTTTACTGCAGCAAAGAAAACTAGAGGAATTGTAATCTGTCCAAGAGCTAATTCATCTTTAGCTGAAGGAATTCCAGACATAGAATTGATGAAAAAAGCAGGCTGTACGGTAGCTTTAGGCACAGATAATGTAATGATAAATTCTCCAGATATGTTCAGAGAGATGGATTTTCTTTGGAAAGTAACTATGGGAATTCACAAAAAAAGAGTTGATCCAAAAGAAATTCTTAAAATGGCTACAGTAAATGGTGGAAAAATTTTAAAAAAAGATATTGGAGTTATTGAAGTTGGAAAAATTGCTGATTGTATTTTTCTTGATAAACATGCATTAGATTTAGAACCAATGCATAATCCACATGCATCAATTGTTCATCGAGCATCAGAATCTGCAATTAAAGCAGTAATGATTGGAGGTAAAATCGTACATGGTAAAATCTAAACCTTATGTGATAATGAGTGCAGCATTATCCATTGATGGAAAAATTGCTACTAGTAACGGTGATTCAAAATTATCCTCTAAAGAAGATAGTGTAAGACTTCATAAACTAAGATCTAATGTGGATGCAATTCTTGTTGGAAAAAATACAGTTTCACGAGATAACCCATTGCTAACTGTACGACATACTAGAGGAAAAAACCCAATTAGAATAATTTTAGATTCTAAGGGAACTATATCTAAAAGTTCCAAAATCTTACAAACAAGCAATAAAATTCCAACAATTATAGCTGTATCAAAAAAAATTAGCAAGTCTAATTTTGATAAATTACATAAATTCCCTATTGAAATAATTACTGTTGGAGAAAATTCTGTAAATATTAAATTATTGCTGAAAAAACTTTACAACAAAAAAATTAAAACAATACTTGTTGAAGGTGGTGGAACTGTAAATTGGGAATTTATTAAACAAAATCTCTTTGATGAATTAATTATTACTTTATCTCCGTTCTTAATTGGAGGAAATGACGCTATCTCTTTTATTCAAGGACAAGGTTTTAAAAAAATCTCAAACTCTCCTAAACTACATCTCAAATCTATCAAGAGGCTCAAAAATCATCTTGTTTTGCATTACGTTAAGGTGTAAGTTATATACCTAATTTGAAATAAAACTACAAGAAATTGGCAGCAAAAAAGAAAGCTACAAAAAGAAAAACTACAACAAAAAAGAAGGCTACTACAAAAAAGAGAGTTGCAACAAAAAAGAAAGCAGCTCCAAAAAAGAAAGCTAAATCAAAATCAAAAAAACCAGCATTTGGTGGTTATGCAATAAATTTTGCAGGTCGTCAAGAAACTGTAGAACAAGTATTTGGAAATAAACCAATTGCACCAAGTGAAATGACTAAAAAGATTTGGATATTTGTAAAATCAAAAAGCCTTTCTAACCGTTAGACCTACTGGTTAACGTAAATCCGTTAACTAATTTCTATCTTTTAATTATTTATTTAAAATAAATAAAGTATAGATATTGGATTTTTTCTAAAATAATTGTGTCAACTACATCATTAAGACGTGATCATGATTTAATTGAAAAAGTCGTTAAAGCAATGGAATCTACTATTCAACTACTAAGCGATGATAAACAAATTCCTGAATCAATTTTACTTCCAGTAATTGATTTCTCAAAAAACTTTACAGATGTTTGTCATCATAGTAAAGAAGAAAAATCATTGTTTCCTGCATTAGAACAAGCTGGAATGCCTAGTAATATGGGACCTATTGCAATGATGTTAGTTGATCATCAACGTACAAGAGAAATTGGAACTCAAATGGAAAAATCTGCTGAAGAATATCTTTCATCAGGTAATTCTACAAAACTAATTTCTGATATGCAACAATATGTTGAACATGTTTCAGAACATCTTTGGAAAGAAAATAATAGATTATTCATGATGGCAGAAGCACGATTGCAATATGTTTCTGCAAAAGTCGATAAAGAACTTAATGAAATTGAGGAATCAAAACTCAAAGATATAGGAAAACCTAGAGAACACTATGAACAATTAGCTGAAGATCTTACAAGGGATGTATCTCAACAAGGAAATTAGATTTGTCATATAGTTTATTTGGTCAAGTGATGGGAGTTAGAAAATTTGTTAATGGTGATATTGAGATAGATTTCTACCACGAAGACAAAATTACTGAGTATAGATATTCTTCAGATTCTAGTAGATTAGGTAATTTTCCAAAGGAATTAACTGAAACTTTAGCCTCTACTTTAGCTACCGATATCTGTGTTGAGATCTATTTTGGCGATGATGGAAATCCCACACATATTGAACTAGAAGAATGTGATGATGATTCAGAAGATGATGAATCTGACGAGGACATTGTATAACAGGAATCATGAACTCTAAATGCATTTCAAAGCTCAAGGCGTTCCCAAGATCTCACTGATCCTCACTCCCTAAACTAATGTCATCGAGTGTCCTCGTCATTACATAATATGTAAAAATAATACTTAAGGAATTCTCTAATTTCCACTAGTGAAAAATCTACTCTACGTAGTGATGATGTGTAAGATTATCGTAAAATCTAACTGATTTCAAGTTTACAAATTCTAACATACCATATCTTGATAATTCTCTACCAAATCCACTATGTTTTATTCCTCCAAATGGAATTCTAGGATCTGAAATTACCACATTATTTACACTAACAATTCCTGATTCAATTCGTCTGGACATTTTATCTGCTTTTGCAAGATCTTTTGTCCAAATACTTGCACCCAAACCAAATTCACTGTCATTAGCTAATTTGATTGCCTCACTTTCATTTTCTACTATTGTAATTGGTGCTACTGGACCAAATGTTTCTTCTTTTGCAATTCTCATATCTGGTTTAATGTTTGTAAGAATTGTTGGTTTGTAAAAGAATCCATTACCTTCAACTTCAGAGCCTCCTAAAAGAATTTCAGCACCTTTTTCTTTTGCATCTTCTACAATTCCAGAAATTGTTTTTAATCCCTCTTTGCTTGAAATTGGACCAATATCTGTTTCCATAGCTGTAGGATCACCAATTTTGAGTTGTGATGCTTTTTTGATAAATAATTCAGTAAAATCTTCTGCAATATTTTTTCCAACAAAGAATCTTTTTGAAGCAACACAACTTTGACCACAATTAATGAATCTGCCTTTTACTGCTCCTTCTGCTGCTTTATCTAAAATTGCATCATCTAATACTATGAAAGGATCACTTCCACCTAACTCTAATACACATTTTTTCAAATTCATTGCAGTTCTTTGAGCTACTTTTGCTCCTGCACTTGTACTTCCAGTAAAGGTTACAGCGTTAACATCTGAATCAATTAGGTGATTTGCTGAATCTACACTTCCTACTACTGTCTGAAAAATTCCATCAGGTATGCCTGATTCAGTAAATGCTTTTTCAATTTCAATTCCTGATTGCATCGTTATTCTGGATGGTTTCATTACAATTACATTTCCTGCCATTAAACATGGGGCTGCAAATCTTAATGCCTGCCAATAAGGAAAATTCCAAGGCATGATGGAACCAATTACTCCTAGTGGTTCAAATGATAGAAAACTCTTCCTTGCATCTGTGTTTAATACTTCATCAGCAAGAAAACTGTCTCCGTGATCCGCATAAAATTCAAGTGCCCAAGCACATTTTTCAACTTCACCAATGGATTCTTTGAGTGGTTTACCCATTTCATCTGTTGCAACTTTTGCAAGTTTTGATTTATTTTTCTTTAGATATTCAACTAAATTGTAAATGTAACTTCTTCGTTTTTCATAATCTTTTTTCCATTCTGGAAATGCCCTTTTTGCTTTTCCTACTAGATCAAATACTTGATTTTTGTCCATTGGAGAAAACGTTGCAATTTCTTCACCTGTAGCTGGATTTACCGTAGTGATTTGATTCAAGGATATACCCACCTATTTCTCCTATTTAATTCAGTAACTTGCTTTCAGATCTAATTAGAATATTTGTTGCATATCCTTTTTCATTTCATCAATTTTCTTTGAATATGCTTTTTTTGATTTATCATTCTTTTTTAGATTTAGAACATCTCCACATGTTGGACATTTGAACATACCATCAAGCGCACTTTCAAAGGTCACTCTTGGACAATCTTCATTACCACAATGATAAAAGTCAGAAGCATTTTCATAATCTAATCTTTGTTGCAATCTATCTGTAATTTTCTTTTTTTGATTTTCAATAAAATGCTCAACTTCTTCTCGTCTGGTTCTCCATCTGTATACAAACCAGCCTTTTCTTTCATCTTTTACTCTAATTCCTGTGATGAGGGATTTTCCAAATAAATCATACAACACTTTTCTTACCATGTTGATTCTAAGTCCTGTAGAACTTGCAATTTCTTCATCAGTTGCATCTTCTGCTTTTAGTAAAGATCTTGCTACTTTGAGATATTCATCTCCTCCAATCATTGAGGCAATTCTAACAAAAGGATCTTCGTATTTGTCTACCAATCTGTTCCCTCCAAATTTTCTATTATTAATCCCTTCTTTCTTTTACTTGTACATTTTTACCCTTTTTTGTGGGTATAATCTTCCTTTTTGCATCTGGAAATACCTTCTCAAATTGTTCACCTTTCTGGATACGATCTAAAAGTATTGCCAATGCACTGATCTCTGAATGAGGTTGACTTCCAACTCCTACATTATAATCTGCTAATTCATAAATTTCTCTTGGAACTTTTTCAGCACCAACAACGACTAACAGATTTTCTTCTTTTCGAAGTTTTTCTTGTACATCATTAATGTTTTCTCCATACATTGAAAGATGTACAACTCTAAAGTTCTCTTCCTTTTTCTTTTTTACAATAGACTTCCATTTATCGATAAATTCAATCGCAAAATTTCCACCCCAAGTTTTATTGATCTTCTCTAGTGTATCTTTAATTTCAGGATTAATTTCAGTCATGAAAATTCTTTCTGCTCCAAATGCCCTTGAAACCAGTGCAACATGTGTTGTAACTCTATCATCTCTTACAAGACGTTGTCCTATTCTGACTACTTCAATTACCAAATGCTTCTTTAACTCCTAAAGAATTTTTTTTGAATTTGTGTGAATTTTGACTTTCTATAATTTTGATAATTAATTCTTTTAACTCCTTAACATTTTCACCTGTTTTTGAGGAAACTGGAATTACCTTTGCGTTTTCAGTCAAATTAAGCAAATCAATTTTTCGTTGAACCTCTTCTTTTTCTAACAAATCTATTTTGTTGAATGCATATACTACATTGTCTTTTTCTACTCCTAACTCATTTAATGTTCTCATGCAACTTGCAAATTTCTTTTTTAATTCAAACACTGAATCATTAATGTCAATTACTAAAATAATGATATCAGTATGTCCTAATTCTTCTAAAGTTGATTTGAATGCATCTATCATATATGCAGGTAATTTGCTGATAAAACCAACTGTATCTGAGATTAAGAATGCTTCTCGATTAATTGTTAATCTTCGTGTAGTTGTAGTTAGGGTTGTAAAGAGTTCTTTACTTTGTGCTTTTGCTTCTCCTGTTGTTTTGTTGAATAATGTTGTTTTTCCTGCAGATGTATATCCTGCTAGTGAGATTGTCTTGAATCCCATTCTCTTTCTTCCTTGTCTGTGAAGTTCCCTTTGTTTTCCAGCTTTTTCTAGTTTAGATCTTATTGTTTGCATTCTATGCTTGATATCATTATAATACACATCAATCTCAAATTTTCCTATTCCCATAAATCCTGGTTGTTCCCCCATACTTGAAAGACGGACTTTTTCTTTTGCTCGAACCATTTCATATCTTAATTGTGCTAATTTTACTTGTAATTTTGATTCTGCACTTGATGCTCTACTTTCAAAAATTTCAAGAATTAATCCTTCTCTATCTAAAACTTCTCTATGTAAAACCGATGCTAGACTATAGTTTTGATGTGGTTTTAAAATTTCGTCAAATACAATTACATCTGGTCTAAGTTTTTCTGATAATTCTTCTAGTTTTTCTACACCTCCACCACTAATTCCGTATTTTGGTTTTTGTAGAAATGCTTGTGTAATTGTATGAACTACCTCATATCCTGCAGCATCACATAGTCCTTTAGCCTCATTAATTGCATCCTCTCTATCATATGTGATTAAAATTGCTGACTTCATTTTTATTCAATATTTTTAGTATGATTCACGTTAAAGATTCTACCTGTTTTTGATAAATTATACAGTTTTTTTTAATGCCTTTTCAATATTCATATTCAATACAATTTCTGCTATGTCACTAGCATATTCAGCAACTCTTCTGATATTTTCAGTCATTCTTCTAACTCTGTAAATCTCCTCATCATCTTTCAGTGATTTTGAAGCATCTCTAACTTTTTTCTCATATTTAGAAACTTCATCTATCTTTTTAATGGTTTTTTCTGCCTGATTATAGTCTTCTTTGAATAATGCTAGACATGAATCATCTAAAACTGATAAACAAAATTCATTCATATCTTGCAGTTTTTCTAAAATCTCTTTTTTGACTGGTTTTTTAAACTCAAGAAGATCTTTTGCAATAAATGCTGCATGATCTCCTGTTCTCTCTATATTTTTTACAACTAGTCTGTATCCAAGGCAATTTCTAGCATTTCTAAAACCCATTTCTTTTAACATATGCTCATTTTGTATTGCTATTTTTAATTGACGAATAATATAAAATCCAAATTTATCTACCTCATCATCAGTATTGATTACTTCTTGAGCTAGCTCTAAATTATTCTCTTTTACTGCTAAAATTGCATCACTAGACATTGACTTTGCTAAGTGAATCATTCTCTTGAATGCACCATCCACTGATAATTCTAGTAAATTAACCAGAACCTGTACTGTAATTCCTCCACTTGAATCTGAAATAATTTCAGAACCCATTAACATTCGCTTAACGGCACCTTTTACTGTGTTTCTTTGATTGGGGCTTAATCTACCATTTTTTGGTTTAACATTAATCGTTTTGAATCCCAAAAAATATAGAGAAATTAATTTTCTAACAATTGAATCTGCTTCTTCTTCAGATTCTATTTCAATTACTGCCTCTTCTTTTTTGTGTGTGCGAGATTCAAATTTTGGTGGATAGAGTTCTAATGTTGATGATCCTTTTCTGACCATTCTAAGTTGGTCTCCTTGTTTTAGACCAAGTTCTGTAATCCATTGTTTTGGTAATGAAACTATGTATGATGATTTACCAGTAAATTGAATTTTTCTTGTTTCTCCTGATTCTTCCATAATCTAAAGAGAAAAATCCTATCTATATAGTTTAAGACTTGTAGTATAGTTTAACATTGAACTAATATTAAGAAAAGATCGCCTATACGTATGGACCCAATTTTGAAGCTAAAACATTCACTTGATGCTTTGTTTGGAAATGGTGTATCAAAATATTTACCAAAAAATATTGAAATTATTTTTTCACGAAAAACTGGAAGAATAAGAACTGTTTCACATGAAGGAAAATTATTATGTACTTTAAGAATTGATGGCGGTTTAGCAATTAGTACCTATTTTGCTCAAATTTTACTGAAAAGTAAAGCATTTCGCGAAAACTGCATTGAGATAAACAAAGATGCAGCTCCATTTGTTATGGAAGGAAGATCTGTATTTTGTAAACACGTAGTATGGTGTGGAAAAAATGTACGTATTTCTGCTGATACTCCAGTATTATTTAAAAATAAAGTCATTGCAGTTGGCAAGGCTGTTCTATCATGTGAGATGATTTCAGATTTTAATCGGGGGGTAGCAATTAAAGTCAGAGATAGTTTAAAAAGTCGTAATGAGGAAATAAAATCATGATGCGAGGAGGAAATCGCGAAATGCGAAGGATGATGGATAAGATGGGTCTTGATATGAATGAGCTCCCAAATGTTCAAGAGGTAATAATTAAGACAGATAAAAAAGAGATTATTGTTACCAAACCTTCTGTCACTGAAATGAAAGCAAAAGATAATTCTATTTTTACAGTAACTGCAGATAGTTATGAAGAACGAGAATTAGAAGTTCCAATTTTCTCAGAAGAGGATATTCAACTAGTTAGTCAACAAGCTGGAGTTGATGAAGAAAAGGCTAAAAATGCTTTAGAGGAAGCTAAAGGCGATCTTGCCAGAGCAATATTACTTTTAACTACTGGATAACACCTTAATTTTTGTCATTTTTGTGCCTAAAATCTGATTAAAAATGAATGATTTAAGTAATGGATTGGTGAATTTTGGGTATAATGAGTAGTATGGCTGAATCCAAAGTTACTGGAATAATCAAATCTTTGAATGCTTTAGAAGGTGATCTGGATTCACTTAACGGAAAAGTATCTGATATGAAAAAACAACTTGCTGTAAAAGCACAGACTGAAATTGATATTTTATTAGAAAAAACTCGAGAAATAGCCACAAAAGAGGCTGAATCTATCATCAATGCATCAAAAGAAAAGGCAACTGCAGAATCTGCCAAAGTTACCAAAGACGGTGAATCTACATTATCTGAAATTACATCAAGTATTGATGCTAATTTTGATGAAGCAGTAAAACAAGTTGTGTCAACTATTTTGAAAGCATAAATCTAATTCACAAATTTTTAAAAATAAGACAAATTTACTCCTTTTTTGGTTTTACTTTATTGGTGCAATGATGAAAGTATGAATATATCATAAATTTTCTTTGTTTTATTGGAAAAAAATGAAATTTTTGGTTAAACAACTATATTGATACATGTCATTTTTTGAAAAAATACGATATAGAAATCAGCTATACATATTTATTGAAGATTTCTCGTTTTTTTTGAAACAAATAACTTTGATCGCAAATTAATTTAAAATATTTCCATGTTTTTCAATTTTTTATATAGATTTTATCGATCCACTCTTATATAGTTGTGAATTCTATAACAAATTACCAAGATGACTTGTAAAGGAATTTGTGTTAGATACAAGGCTCAAAAGCCTGTTGGAACCGGAAGATATGCCTCTGGACAACGTCGATGCCAAATTTGTGAAATCTTCATCAAATGGGAAGGACTTTGGTGTCCATGTTGTGGATATAGATTAAGAACAAAACCACGTAATTTAAAATACAAAGCAAAATTGCGTGCTAGAGTTGAAGCTGATTCTATTGAAGCTAAAGCAGTTGCAGATACTCAATCAGAAGAGATTGAAGTTAAAGTAACAGCAAAAACAAAATCAAAAACTAAAGCAAAATCTAAAGTAGCAAAAAAAGCTAAAGAAAAAACTCCATGTAGATTTTGTGAAAAATTGTTTGTTTATGCCGATAAACACGAAAAGAACTGCAAGAAGAATCCAAATATTGAAGCCTCCCAAGAAAATGAATCAATAGCAATAAAAGCATAAGATTTGTTCATAGCTCATTGACCTCTCCAAATGGATTTTTACAAAAAACCATAAATTTGGAGAGCCGTACTTTTTCTTTACAACTTCAAAAATTTGAAAATGGATATTTTATTTCTGTAACTGAAGGACCTAACAAAATTGGTTCCATGGTTGTTTCTTTGTCAACTGGACCAACCCCAATCACAACAACTATTATTCCATCTAGAACTGAATCTCTTTTTCTAAAACTTATCGCTGAAAGAATTAGTACAAGAATGAGAGGTGTTGCTTTAGTTTCTACTTTTATTCAAAAAGAATTAGAACCTAGTTCTGCAAAAGCCTTGATGTCTGAGATAATGGAAATGGTGGAGAATGAGTGATTTAAGAAATTTTATTTCTAAAATTAAAAAAAATAAGGATCTTAAAACAGTAAAAACAAAAGTTTCTACAAAATTTGAAATTGCTGGAATCACTGCAAAAGTTGATGGCTCACATGCTGTTCTATTTGAAAATATTAAAGAAAGTAATTTTCGTTTAGTTTCTAATTTGGTGGGAACAAGAAAGAGATTTGCTATGGCAATTGGAGGTACTGAAGATAATATTCATGAAAAAGTTATTTCAGCAATCAAAAAAGCTAAACGACCAAAAATCATCTCTTCAGGAAAATTCATGGAAAACAAGTCAAAAAACCTATTATCCATGCCTATTGTTACTCATTTTGAAAAAGAATCTGGACCATTTATTACATCTTCTATTGCATATGCAAAAAATCCTGAAACTGGAAAACAAAATTCATCTTTTCATAGATTAATGCCAATTGATAAAACTCATTTTTCCATTAGAATGGTAGAAGGACGTCATTTACACCGATGTTTTGTTGATGCTAAAGAACATGGGGAAGATCTAAGAATTGCAATTACTGTGGGGGTTCACCCAGCAATTTCAATTGCTGGTGCATATCAAGCCGAATGGGGAAAAGATGAAATTGATATTGCAAATTCACTTTTGGGAGGAAAACTCACTTTGGCAAAACTTTCTTCTTCAGGATTGAATGTACCATCAGGATCTGAAATTGTTATGGAAGGAAAAATTCTTCGTGATAAAACCCATCTTGAATGGATGGTTGAAATGCTTCAAACATATGATCATAAAAGATCTCAACCTGTTTTTGAACTTGAAAATCTCTATTTTAGGAATAATCCTATTTTCCATGATGTTTTATCTGGTTATTCAGAACATAGATTACTAATGGGAATGCCAATTGAATCTAAATTAAATGGAGAATTGAAGAAAACGTATTCTCAAACAAGACAAGTATCAATGACTAATGGTGGATGTAATTGGTTACATGCTGTTGTACAAATTAAAAAGAAAAATGAATCTGATCCTAAAAAAATAATTAAAAAAACATTCGATTCTCATCGTTCCCTAAAACAAGTAACTGTAGTTGATGAGGATATTGATCCTAATGATGCTGAATCAGTAGAATATGCAATGGCTACAAGATTTCAAGCAGATAAAGATCTAATTATTCTCAAGAATGTTCGTGGCTCTAGTCTTGATCCATCTAGTAATCAACAGAAATTACAAACTGCAAAAATGGGTATTGATGCAACCAGATCTCTTTCAAAACGCCCAGATGGATTTGAATTAGCAAAAATACCTAAAATTGATAAAATTAAACTAGAGAAATATTTCAAATGATAAAGTTGACTCATTAAATTAAATTAGATGAATAAAGAAACTAAGATTGAAAATGTCATCACAAAATTCTCCTAATGAATCCCATGCAGAAGTAATTGTTAGGATGTTTCCTTCTGATGCAAATCCTGCAGGAAATGTGTTTGGTGGTGAAATTTTAAAACATATTGACATGGTTGCAGGAATTGTAGCTCAACGACAT
Source organism: Candidatus Nitrosopumilus sp. (assembly GCA_028439805.1). Lineage (GTDB taxonomy): Archaea > Thermoproteota > Nitrososphaeria > Nitrososphaerales > Nitrosopumilaceae > Nitrosopumilus. The sequence goes on from JAMHKW010000028.1 coordinate 12,151, forward strand.
TCTCAATCAAATGCAGTTACTGTATCTATGGATAGTGTTAATTTTCTAAAACCTGTTTTTGTTGGTAATGTTCTCAAACTAAATGCTAGAATAAATTATGTACATAACTCATCAATGGAAATTGAAGTTAAATCTGAAGCTGAAGATATTGTAACTGGAATAAGGACCGTTACTGGAACTGCTTTTGTTACATTTGTAGCTCTTGATGAAAATGGTAAACCGATGTATGTGCCTAGACTATCTCTAAAAACAGATGAAGATCGAATCAAGTTTGAAGAAGGCAAATCTAGAATGGAAAAACGATTAAAAAATCGTCAAAACTAATCTTTTCTAATTTTTATGGATCCACTTAAGAATAACGAAAAATATCTTTAGGTAATGTCTGAACAAGAAAAAAACAACGAGTGGGATTCATTATGGCAAGAGTATACAAAATCTCTTGAAAGTTGGAAATCACTTTTTGAGCAAATTCAGAATGCAAGTAATGACATGCAAACTAAATTCAATGAAGTCTGGGAAAAAGCAACTGTTGAATCTAGCGCTGAAACCATGAAATCATTTGGAGAAAATTGGCAAAAAGCTATGACTGATGTGGGAATGAATTCCTTCAAAGAATTTAGTGACAATTGGCAAAAAGCTCTTAATGATTCTAATGCTTCTGTTTTCAAACAATTTGCTGAAAATTGGCAAAAGACTCTAAGCTCATCTGGATTAGAACAAATGAATGCTTATGGTGAAATGATGAAAAAATTTGCCGAAACTTGGAATACAATGTGGCCAAGGACACAATAATTTTCAAAAGAATAAAAACGTGATTCATTCACTATTTTTTAATGTCAATAACTCAGAATGAATGCTTTGTTGAATTATCTAGTTTTAATGATTTAGCACGACATGCTTGTGCATTTAGAGAGTATCCACATAGAGTATATTCCCAAGAACTTGATGGGGTAAGAATTATTTCAAATAGTTTAACTCTTGCAAATACTTTGTTGATTCTTTATGCTCCAATGCCAAAATCTGGTAGGTATATCTCATACCAAGTTACTGCAGGAAAAGAGATTTGTGATGTTGTAGAATCTACAAAAAGTATTTCAAATTATGCGCCTATCGTACATATGGAATCTAAAATTTCTTCATTACCTGTAAAAAATGAAAAGATCTCTGATCAGTTTCATCCAATTCAAGTTAAAGATTTAGGAAGTTTAGCACGATTAACATATGATCCTGAGTTTCCAGATGAACAAAATCTTACTCTATATGTATTACCTCACAAAAATTCTTGGGTACTAGGATACATAACATCATTAGAAATGGATAATGTAATCTATAATTTCAATTATGTTAAATTAGATTCTGAACCTGCCAAACATTTTGTGAAATATCAAGGAAATCAAGGACAAGATCCGGAATTTTCTGATAATTTTGATCATGGATATTCGTATTTACCGATTATTAAAATTAAAAATGAACATTCTATTTTTGGATTTTAAATTAATTTTTAAAACTAATTCCATGTAGTTAGTTCTTTAATTTTTTTTCTTGATTCTTCAACTAATCGTTTTATTACTGGAATGTAAATTTCAGCTGCATATGTAATTTCAATATTTTCATGCTCTTCAATATCTAGAAATGTAGATGCAACTACCTGGCTTTCTCTTACTTTAGGCTCGTTATTTTTACTTCTTTTATGATTTATAATTTCTAAAAATGTTGGTAATTGTCTTTTAATCTCAATATCTAATTCGTCTTTTGAACGTATTTTTTCCTGACTCAAATTTACTTTAATCTGTTGATATACATCATCTTTGTATCTATCTGATGCCCTTATCATGATTTTAATTTTAGGTAATTTTTCAAATTTATTTTTGAATTGACATATTTTTTTAATAAAATTTGGATATGGATTTTCATGTTCTTGATTATATTTTATTAAATACCATTCTGAAAACTTTATCGCGTTTTGATCATTTTTCTTCTTTGCTTCCTCATAGAATTTCTTTTGTGAAATCTTTTCTGAAATAAATAATCCAAAATCTCTATTTCCTTCCTCAAAAATTTCATTAAATGTGTCATTTACAGAATTTATGTACTTGTTAAAAAAATAATTTACATAGTAAGGATCAGGTTCGTATTGTTTAATCTGTTTTAGATATATTTCACAGTTTTTTATCGTTTTTTCAATATCCATTAGTCTTTGCTAGATTCAAGAGTTGTATATTTTGATTGTGTCTTCAAACTTGTTGCTAATTCTTTGAAAATCTCATTTACACTAACATCAACTAGATTAATTGTTGCATTTTCTTTCACGATTTGTTTTTCAAATTTTTCTTTTATTGCAAAAGATACCGATGACCAATGTAAGATTCCTTTCAATTGTTCTTCGACTGTAGTGTTTGTTGTTGGAAAGTTTGCTGGTGAAAACACAATCCCATTTGTCCATTGCATTGTGGGAATTCCTCCTCCTGATGATTTAGTACTAAATGCTATTTGTTTTACCCAATCCTCAAATTTGTATTCAATTACTTCATGAATAATCAATTTTTTCCATGGTTCTATAGAGATCTCCATCTGATTATGGTGTCTTTAAACCAATTATAATCTTATTTTTTCAGGCTAATTTACAATTTTATGGATTACATCTGTCCAGTTT
>JAMHKW010000029.1:0-14331 GCA_028439805.1 Candidatus Nitrosopumilus sp.
GTTGATGTTTCCACTACAATTGCAAAGGCAATAATGTAATGCCAGAAAGTTTTTTTATTTTATCTAAAGATTATTTAGAACTTGCAACAGACGAGATAATTACAATATCAAAAATGTATGATAGATTTGCTAAATCTAGAATAATTTCTAATTTACTAATTATTCAATCAAAAACAAGTTGGAATGAAATTGCAAAACGTGCTTCATTTGTAAAGACTTCAGGACAGATATTACGAAAGATGTCAGGGTTATTTTTAGATGAAGAAAATTTTGGAGTTCTGAAAAATGCAAAGACATTTGTTTGTAGAATAATTAATTTATCAACAAATCAATTCAACATTCCAGAATTAGAAAGTTCTATGGGAGATATGATATCAAAATTCTCTCATGCAAAAGTAGAGTTGGAAGATCCTGATATTACAATTTATCTAATTTTTACAGACAAAGAGAACTTTTTTGGGTTCTCAAAACGAATCAAGGAAGAAAATAGGCCAAAAAAGATCAAAAATTATCCTCATGAATTAGATTGGAAGTTAACAAGAGTTATGATAAACTTGACAGGATTAAAAGAGGGAGAAACAGTATGTGATCCATTTTGTGGTACTGGTACAACTCTCTTAGAGGCTGAATCTATGGGCATCCATGCAATTGGGTTAGATTTTGATGAAAAAATGTGTGAAATTTCAAAAGAAAATCTTAGAGCAAATGGATACAAATCAAAGGTTTTCAAATCAGATTTTCAAGAATTATCCAAAATCTCTGAAAAATTTGATGGAATTGTCACTGATTTGCCATATGGAAGAGCATCAAAAACATCAGAAAAGCCTGAAGAACTCTTAAAGAAATTTTTTGCAATTTTGCCCAAACGTAAGAGAATTGCAATTATGTACAAAAAAGAATTAGATAGTAATTTGAAGTTAAATGGACTGAAAAAATATGAAATCTATAGGCATAAAAGCTTGACAAGGACAATTTTAATTAAATGAAACTTGTATTCTTAGGAACATCAGCATCACAACCCACTGAAAACAGAGGACTATCTTGTATTTGTTTAGAAAAAGAAGGGGAGATCTTAATGTTTGATGCAGGAGAAGCTGCACAAATTTCCTATATGAAATCAGGTTTAGGATGGAATAAAAAAATGAAAATTTTCGTTACACATCTCCACGGAGATCATTGTGTAGGAATTTTAGGATTATTACAAACAATGTCTATGCAAAAAAGAACTGAAACTCTGGAAATTTTTGGTCCAAGTGGAATTGATGAATTTATTGCAGCAAATATTAAAATATTAAATTTTGGGTTGTCATTTCCCATTTTAATTACTATTATCAAAGAAGGAAGAATTCTTGAGAATGAAAAGTTTACAATGTATACATGTAAAGCAAACCACTCAGTTACTGCATTTTCATATCTATTTGAAGAAAAAGACAAACCTGGAAAATTCAATGTTGAAAAAGCTAAAGAATTAGGCATACCTGAAGGGGAATTATGGAAAAAGATACAAAATGGAAATGAGATTATCATTAATGAAAAAACAATAAAACCAGAACAAGTGTTGGGAGAAAAACGCCCAGGTAAAAAGATAGGAATTTCTGGTGATACGATGCCAACTGGAGAATTAGAAAAGTTTTTTGAAGAATGTGATTATCTTGTATTTGATTCTACATTTCTTGATGAAGAAAAACAAAGAGCACAAGACACATGTCATTCTACTGCAAAACAAGCTGCAACTTTAGGAAAAAATGCCAGAGTAAAAAATTTAGTTTTAACTCATTTTTCAGCTAGATACAAAGATGAAGCTGGACATTTGAAAGAAGCACAAAAAATTCATAACTCAGTAATAACTGCAAGAGATCTTTTAGAAATAGAAATTAAATGAAATGTTTGAGTTAATTAAAGATCGCATTAAAGATATTAAAAAAATTGTGTTTGTAACTGGAGCTGGAATATCACAAGAAAGTGGAATTCCCACATTTAGAGGAAAAAATGGACTATGGAGAAATCATGATGCAATGAAATTAGCCACAATTGATGCATTTTATGATAACCCAAAATTGGTTTGGGAATGGTATAATGAAAGAAGGAAGAATATTTTTACAGCACAACCAAATCTAGGTCACAAGGCAATTGCTGAACTTGAAAAATTTGCCGAAGTCATAATTTTAACACAAAATATTGATGGACTTCATCAAAAGGCAGGTAGTTCAAAAGTGCTGGAATTACATGGAAGTGTCATAAAGATCAAATGTTCAGTTTGTGATTTTAAAGATGAAATGATAACAGAATTTTCTGAAATTCCTCCCTTATGCAAGTGTGGAAATATACTTAGGCCAGATGTAGTTTGGTTTGGAGAATCTCTACCACAAGATGTATGGCAAAAAGCCATGATTGCTGCAAGTAAGTGTGATTTGATGGTAATTGCTGGCACATCTCTTGTGGTATCACCTGCAAATACATTACCAATCTATGCAAAACAAAACAATGCAATATTGATAGAAGTTAATCCAGAAAATACCGAAATGTCATCAGAAATGGATTTGGTTATAAGAAATACGAGTGTAATTACACTGCCTGAATTAGTTTCAGTTTTTAGTTAAGTTAGAAATTAAGAATTGGAGAAAACACCATTAATTACAGTATCAGTGCTATCTACTGGATTAAATACTGATGAAGAAATTGTTCCATATTCTTCATGCTCTATTACCATATCAATAAAGTAGGATGTTTTTGTTATTTCTTGTACATATGTTTCAAACATTGAAGAATAAAAAATTCCTGTAAAGAGCTCTTTCTCAAGTGTTCGTAAAGTCACAGTGACGCTAGTTGTTTTCCCAGAAGTATCTTCATAGTGAAGCATAACATTATCATTTGATTGCTGGCTAGATTCAAGTGATAGTGTTTCAAATGTGTGAGTTGTTTTATCTTCGGTTGTTATAGAATCAAAAATTGGTTCTGTAGTTGGTATTGTAGTTGATTCTGTAGTTGGTCCATCATACTGATCTTCATATGATGATGTACGACTAACAGAAGATTCATTATTATTTTGACTGTCTCCTAAGATACCACCTATACCAATAGTTTGTTGCATAGATTCACTTAGATTATTGATACTTTCAGATATGCTATCAGTTGAGCTTTCAGTAAAGTCCTTAACTTGATTATTAACAAGTTTACCACCAGCACCAATAGTTGTTTCTGTTTTTTGAATGGCACTATCTTTTATTTTCTCAAGATCATTTTTTACATTTGAAGAAGTTTCAGGGAATAATTGATAAATTTCATTTGGAAATACTATTACTGCTACTAATAAAACTGCGCCAATTATGGCTAATTTCATAAACATGAGTAGTAATTCTAAAAAAGGAATTTTAGATTCAAACTAAAAAAAATAGTCAGAAATGATTGAATTTTCTTAGCTAATAATCCAATCAATTATTCTATCAATATTTGATGAAGTAAGAATTACTTTAATTGGTCCTAAAGGGGATTCATTTGCTTCTTCACAAATTACTATTTTTTCAACAAAAGCTGTTTGTTTATTTAGATAAAACCAAGTTGTATTATCTTCTAAATTTTTTTCAAGATTTCGTCTATAGGTTTTTTGAGATTGTTTTGTATGAATTGTTTCATAAATTTTTTCAAGAGATCTTAATTCTTTGGATTGAGCATTAATTGAAAAATTTTCAGTTTTTATCGTTGAATATGGAAAAATATTTGAAATTACTTTTTTGATTTTGTCTGGATCTTCAGAAGGGTTTACTGAACAAAACATTTCTATTTTACAATTAATGTTTGGAATATTCATTCTATCCAACTTTGAATAACGTTGAATGCAGTTTCTATCAACTCGTCTTTTGTTAAACCAATATTAGATATTGCATAATCAGATAGTGCAATTGAATTGCTGATTCCAACACCTAATTCACGACTATCTCTTTCATCAAAGTGTTCTTTTGTTTGAGGATCATCTGATCTTCCTCTTTTTTGTAAAAAATCAAATCTAGTATCAGTTGATGCATGAATTGCTAATAGTTTTACAGTGCCTAATTTTCTAAGTACTTGTATCTCATCATTAGATCTTACTCCATCTATTAGTATTACATTGACAGTAGAGGATTCAATTTGTGGTTTGATTAAGTCTGCTATTGCGCCAGGACCATTTTTCTCTCTAAGCTCAAGCATTAATTTTCCAAGATTTGATCTAGTAGGTTCTAAGTTTCTTTTTGTTGCCTCCTCTCTAACTGCATTTCCCATATTGATAATATCATATCCTTTTGAATTCAATCCTTCAGCAATAGTAGATTTACCAGCACCAGGCATGCCTGTTAAACATACAATTAGTTTTGTCAACACATATCAAAAAAGAGTCTCGTCTATGAAGCTACCGGAAATTATTATAAAGATACTTTGAAGAATGTTATAATGCGAACTTTTGTAGCAATTGAAATCTCAAATAATGATGTAATTAATTCTATAAAAAAATTTCAAACTGAAATTAACATTGATGCTAAACCTGTGGAACCCAAAAATTTTCATTTTACATTACAGTTTTTGGGTGAAATTTCAGAAGATCTTACACAAAAAATTATTCAAGCGTTACGTACAATTGAATTTTCAAGCTTTAGTATTAACTTGAAAGGAATAGGTGCATTTCCTAAACCTAAGTTTCCAAGAGTAATTTGGATTGGGACAGATGATAATGGGGGGAACATGTTAGTTCAATTATCAAAAAAAGTTAGAAAAGCACTAGAGCCCTTGGGATTTTTTTCAGATAAACCATTTAAACCTCATATCACAGTATTTAGAATTAAAAAGAAGGTAGAAGACATAACAAAAGAGTTGGATAGTCAACAAATGATAGATTTTGGAATACAAGAAGTAACTGGGATAAAATTGAAAAAGAGTGAACTTACACCAAATGGACCAATCTATTCAGATTTAGAGGAGATCAAAGCAATAAAATGAAACAAATTATCTTTAAAGTTACCAATACTATTATTCCATCAAAAACAGCAGAAAAATCAAAACAAGAAATTGCTAAATTAGCATTTAAGTTAGTTGAAAAAGAAATCAAAAAATTTTCAGAAGTGATAGGATTAGAATTTGGTGGATCATTTGCAAAAGGTACTTGGTTATCAAAAGATGCAGATGTAGATATTTTTATCAGATTCAAAAAATCTACTTCAGAAGAAAAATTTGAAAAGGTATCAAAAAAAATTGGTTTTGCTTCATTGAAAAAATATTCACCATATGTAAGGTATTCTGAACATCCATATGTTGAGGCTAAAATTAAGAATACTAAGATCAATGTAGTACCATTTTATGATGTAAAAATTGGAGAATGGAAAAGTGCTGCAGATAGATCTCCATTTCATACTAAATTTATGGAAAAATCATTAACATCAAAAATGAGAAATGAGGTTAGAATTCTAAAAACATTTCTAAAGTCAAATGGACTTTATGGAGCTGAAATTGCAAGACAGGGATTTAGTGGTTACATTTCAGAAGTTCTAGTCTTATATTTTGGAAGTTTTGCAAATGTAATTAAATCAATATCTGAAGTTAAAGAAAATCAAATTATTGGAAAGGCTTCAAAGAAATTTGAAACACCAATAGTAATCATAGACCCAATTGACAGTAATAGAAATTTAGCTGCAGCAATTTCTGATGAGAATGTTGGAAAGTTCATTCTTGCATCTAGGGCTTTTAAAGAAAAACCTGCATTGAAATTTTTTAAGAATAAAAAAGTAATAATTTCAAAAAAACATTGGAAAAATTTGTTAGTAGTAAAATTTGACTTTAAAATTAGAAGCCCAGATATAATATGGGGACAAATTAAAAGAGCTACTTCATCATTATCTACACAATTAGAATTAGAAGGTTTCAAAGTGTTAAGAAGTAAACCTCATACAGACCAACAAAAAGAAGTCTACCTCTTTTTCTTGTTAGAATCAACAAAGATTTCAGAGATATACCCAAAAAATGGTCCAGAATTTTTTAGAGAAGACAGTGCTAAGAGTTTCATTTCTAAAAATCTTGCAAGTACAGAATTGATGTGGATTGGAAAGAATATGAAAATAATTTCATTAGAAAAAAGAAAACATGTTGAAGCAGTAAAATTTATGACAGAATTTTTGAAAAAGAATCTTCAAACTGACATACCAAAAGGACTGCAAAGTGATTTTAAACGAGGTTTCAAGGTTTCAGTAGGAGACAAAAAGTTAAGCAAATCAATTAAAGAGGCTGCAAGTGAGTTGATTTCAACAGATGGTGTCCTCCTTCATTTCAATTAAGAAGTTTGTTAATGATCCATACTCAAAAATTTTGGGATACCCAAAAGCCACTAATCATCAAATAAAATCAAGAATTAATGAATTAGAAAAATTAAAAATTAAATCAATTTCATTAACAGGTCCTACCACACTTGGAAAATTATCAATTTTAGGTAAAGGGTATGTTGGAGTTGTAGTATTAGCAAAAAAGGGCAACAAACAGGTTGCATTAAAAATTAGAAGAACAGATTCACAAAGGAATGGAATGAAAAATGAAGCAAATTTACTAAAATTAGTAAACACAGTAAGTATTGGGCCAAAAATGTTTGCTGTTAGTAAAAATTTTTTAGTTATGGAATATCTTGAAGGAGTTAAAATTATTGAATGGGTAAATACATTAAAAGGAATTGGTAGTTCAAAAAAATTAAAATCGACAATCAAAAATGTTTTAAAAGATTGTTATAGGCTAGACCAAATGAGTTTTGATCATGGAGAATTGAGTAATATTTCAAAACATATCATTGTAGGAAAAATAAAATCTACCTTAATTGATTTTGAAAGTTCTAGTACTAAGCGAAGACCATCAAATGTCACATCAGTTACTCAGGCAATTTTTATTGGATCGGGGATTGCAAAAAAAGTTCAAAAAGTTTACAAAAATCCACCTAAAAAGAAAATCATCGAAGTGTTAAAACAATACAAACAAGAAAAAACCCAAGAAAATTTTGAAAAACTATTAAAAATTCTAAAATTATAATGGGAACGGCAGGATTTGAACCTGCGATCACTAGTCCCCCAGACTAGTATCATACCAAGCTAGACTACGATCCCTTGTCACAGAGGCACAAAATGAAATTATTAAATCGTCGTATTGATAATGAGATTCATGAAGATTTGTAATATTTGTCATAAAATTTCTGCTACTGATCAAGATCATTTAGATTGTATTCAGGAAAAAAATATCGAAATGGGAGACGAAGATTTTAAAAATAACATTCCTGAAAAGTTGAATCTATCAAAAAATACTCAAGATTTAGGTGTTGAAGTAAGAGCCATTTTAGAACATCTCACAAAAGAGAAAGATAAATCAGACGAATTATAATTATTTTAATAAATAATATTTGTTAACTTAACGTTCTTGTGTTGTAGGTCTTATCAGAATTTCATTAACATTAACATGATCTGGAGATTCAACTGCATATAAAATTGCATTTGCAATATCTTCTGCTTGTAAAGCTTTCATCTTTTTTGCATTTTCAATAAATCCTTGTAATGATTCATCAGTAATGGTATCATTAAGTTCTGTATCTACTACCCCAGGTTCAATGCTAGTTACTCGAATGTTAGAGCGTACACTAAATTCTTGCCTTAATCCTTCACTAAATGCTGCAACTGCATGTTTTGTTGCACAATAAACACTTCCAGCTGGGAAAACAATTCTTCCAGCTACAGATGAGAGATTTACAATATGACCAGATTTTTTCTCTTTCATATGAGAAATTACTGCTGCTGTCGAATATAATACACCTTTGATATTCACATCAATCATTCTATCCCATTCATCTACCTTGAGGCTTTTGAAGAAACTCAAAGGCATCAAACCTGCATTATTTACAAGAATATCAATGGAGCCCCATTTTTCTAAAACTGCTTTAGCAAAATTTTCACATTCTGATCTTTGTGTAACATCTAATTTTTGATAAAATACTTCACCACCATTAGCAGAGATGTCTTTTGCAAGTTTTTCTAATCTATCTACTCTTCTAGCACCTATAGCAAGTTTTGCACCTGCTTTTGATAGTGCCAGAGCTGTAGCAAATCCTATACCACTACTTGCTCCCGTAATTATTGCTACTTTATCTTTAATCATCTAAATTACCTAAACGCATTTAATTTCAACATCGTAAAAATGTTTAGACGTTAAAAAATTTCAAGAAAATCGCTAACAACTTTATTAAAAGAAAAATGATGTATCAAATTGTGATATCAGAAAATTGTGCTTATTGTGGAGATTTAACAGATTTACCATTTCATTGTAATTATTGCAAGGATCCATTTTGTTCAGAACATAGACTTCCAGAAGAACATAGATGTGTAAAACTAAGTCAAATCCGAGCAAAAAAATTTGGTGAGAAAAAAGTCATACGAGATGGAGGACGAGATAAACCAAATATTTTCAAACGAATTTTTGGAAGATCTTAAAATCAATAAGGACTTTTTTCAGGAGAAATTTTTGCACGTCTACCTTGATAAATTAGGGCAATAGCAAGTGCAAACATTACCATTGCAGTTAATGGAAAATTTTGTGGTGCAGGTAAAACAAACCAATAGTAAATCCCAAACCCAATTGATACAGCTGCTTGTACCCATAGTTTTATCCATTTTGGGGATTTGATTAATCTGCTTATAGCTTCAATAACAAATATTCCAATTACAGGATAAATTGAGTAGAATAGAAAATCAATAACATCAACACCCGTATGAGACATCTAATATGAAAATAAACAGGTATAATTTCTATCTAATCATCCCAATGGATTTTAGTTGCAACATTTTTGGCAATTAAAGCCTGAGCATTTTCATATGGAATTGTAGCAATATCTTCAGTTTTGAAGGGACCATATTTTTCAAGGTCAGCACCTACAATTTCTTCTACTTCTTTAAGAAATCTAATAACAATTTTCTTTGTTTTGTGATTTTGAGATAATGATTCCAGGAATTTTGATTTTCCATTAATTGTTGCAGAAAGAATCATTTCAGTCCTTTCTCTTTGTTCCTCTTGAGAATCCAAAATGAATTTTTCTTCATCTAAAAGATTTCCAAATTGGATATCTTTCGATTTAGAGATTTTTTCTAGTCTGATATGGATTAGTAATGATGTTAGTTCAGTTGCCATTTCTATCAAAGCATCTTTGATTTTACTTTCTACACCATCAAATTCTTGTTTTCTTAAATTTCCAATAAAGTCAGAGAGGTTTTTGTAAAAACTAGGATCAATTTCAGCGATAGAATCATCCTCAGTTTCTCGTAAAACCGTATTATGTAAAGAGATTATATCGATTTGATTTGATTCGGACATTTCTTACCTAATCCTTAAATGGTGCGTGTATTTGTGTTTGATTGAAGTAAAAAATTGCCCTATAAAGTAAGTCATGGAGAAGCAATCCCAATAACATATTCACCTGATGAAGTTTTCTCTAGGATTCAACATGAGGGAATTCAGTTTATCGATCTACAATTTACAGGTCTTACAGGTCATTTTCATCATACCACAATTTCAGCTGACTTGTTTACACCTGACCAAATGAAAGATGGATTGCCTAAATTAGATGGTTCATCAATTGTTGGTTTTACTACTATTGATGATTCGGATTTACTTCTTAAACCAGACCCAAATACATTTGCAATAATTCCTTGGATGACTGAAAATAAAACAGCTAGACTTCTTTGTGATGTTTATTGGGGAGAAAATAGAGGGAGATTATCAAGAGATCCTAGAGGAATTGCTCAAAAAGCTGAAGAATACATCAGAACTCAAGGATATGATTTTAGTACATGGGGTCCAGAGGTGGAGTTCTTTGTTTTTGATGAGGTACATTGGGACGTTCTAACACCATACAAAGGACAATCTTATTCAATTGAATCAAAAGAAGCACCATGGAGTCAAGAAGGAAAGGGATACCCAATGGGGTTACAAGAAGGATACTATCCTAGTACACCATCAGATACTCTTACACCATACAGAAATGAATGTGTAAATGTTCTCAATAGGAATTTTGGGATATTATGTGATAATCATCATCATGAAGTTGCAACTGCAGGACAATGTGAAATTGATATCAGATATGATCATCTGACAAATGCTGCAGACGCTGCACAATCCTACAAGTATGTTATTAGAAATATTGCACAGAAATATGGGAAGGTTGCAACAATGATGCCAAAACCAATTGCAATGGATTCAGGTTCTGGAATGCATGTTAATGTTAGTTTATGGAAAGGAAAGGAAAACATGTTTTATGATAAAGATGATGAGATTGAGTTAAGCCAGATTGGAAGATACTTTTGTGGTGGAATTATTAATCATGCCAAAGCATTATCAGCAATTTGTAATCCTACTACCAATTCATACCATAGACTTGTACCTGGATATGAAGCTCCAGCATACATTGCATGGAGTTCAGGAAATCGTTCTGCTATTGTTAGAGTTCCAAAACATCTCACAGGAAAAAAATATGCACATCTAAAAAGACTTGAATTTAGAGCACCTGATCCTTCATCTAACCCATATCTTGTATTTGCTGCAGTAACATCTGCTGGAATGGATGGAATCAAAAAGAAAATGGACCCTGGAGACCAAATACGTGATGATATCTTCAAGATGACTAAATCAGATAGAGCTAAAAGAGGCATTGGTGTTCTTCCAAAAAGTCTTGGTGAAGCATTAGATGAGTTAGAAAGTGATAGAAAATTCCTTAATCCAATTTACACCAATGATGTAATTGATAAGATAATAGAATTGGAGAGAAGAGATCAGCGTGAGATAGCTATTAGACCACATCCGCATGAATTTTATCTATACTTTGATGTTTAGGCTCTTCCAGTAAGCTGAAAGATGTAGTGTAAAGAAATTACTATTAGAATAAACCCCCCTCCTAGAAACACTCCACGTCTATTTTCAGATGTAGCAGCTCTGTACAGTAAAACCCCACCAGCAAGACCTACAAATAATATCAAAACCCCAATAATTACACCGACAAAACTTGTGTCAGTAATTAATGGATGAAACAGTCCAGCAAGTAATGCAAAAAATGCAACTAGATAAATGTACTTAAAACCAGTAAGCATTTTGGAGGATGTTTTATTCAATGTTGTTCGTGAATATATTTATCAAATAAACTTTTGAAGAAATTTTTTAAAATGATTTACATCATTCCGCCCATATCAGGCATTCCACCCATTCCAGGTGGCATTCCACCCATTCCAGGTGGCATTCCTCCTTCTCCACCACCAGGTGGACCGCCAGGAGATTTTTGGGTAGCAATCACATCATCAATTCTCAAAATCATACATGCAGCTTCAGCAGCTGCAGATACAATTTGAAGTTTAACTGCAAGTGGTTCAATAATATCACTTGATTTCATATTAGCAATCTTTCCTCTCATTACATCAATTCCAGTCCATTTTTCTCCTTTCTGTTGTTTTGAACGAAGAAGTGTAAGTGTGTCAATTGGATCCATTCCAGCATTTTCAGAAAGTGCTAATGGAATTGATTCTAAAGCATCAGCGAATTTTTCTACAGCTAGTTGTTCTCTTCCTTCTAGAGATTTTGCCCAGCCTCTGAGTTTTGTTGCAGCAAATGTTTCAGGAGCACCACCGCCAGCAACAATTGATGGTTTTTCAATTACATCTTTTACAACCATTAATGCATCATGAACAGAGCGTTCAACTTCGTCTACTACTCTTTGTGAGCCTCCACGAAGAAGTAATGTAACTGATTTTGGGTGTTTGCAGCCTTCAACAAATACCCATTTGTCTTCTTCAATTTTTCTTTCTTCAACAAGATCTGCACTACCTAAATCTTTTTCAAAAAGATCATCAAGATTTGTAACAATTCTAGCACCTGTTGCTTTCGCAAGTTTTGTAAGATCACTTTCTTTAATTCTTCTAACTGCAATAATTCCAGCCTTTGCTAGATAATGTTGTGCTGTATCATCAATTCCTTTTTGACATAAAACCACATTTGCACCAGAACCAATAACTTTGTCAACCATTGTTTTTAACATTCTATTTTCTTCATCTAGAAATGATTTTAGTTGTTGAGGATTTGAAATGTTAATTTTTGCATCAGTTTCAGTTTTACTAATTTCTAATGCAGTATTAATTAATGCAATTTTAGCTTCAGCAATTTTACTAGGCATACCTCCATGAACAATTTCTTTATCAAGAACAATACCTTGTATAATACTTGAATCTTTGATAGAGCCTCCTGCTTTCTTTTCTACTTTAATATCATCAATATCAGCAATGTAATTTTCACCATCTTTTTCTGTAACAGTAAGAACAGATTTCACAACAATATCTGCAAGTTGAACAGAGTCTTTTCTAACAAGTTTAGTTTGCATTGAAGTTTTTGCAATTTTAGTTAGAATGTTTCTATCATTTGAAGATACTTGGTCAGCAATACTTTCAAGGAATTGTTTTGCTTTTCTTGCAGCTTTTCTATAACCATCAACAATAATTGTTGGATGAACATCTTGATCAATTAATGATTCAGCATTTTCAAGTAATGCCCCTGCCAGAACAACTGCAGAAGTTGTACCATCTCCGACTTCATTATCAGTAGTTTTAGAAATTTCAACTAACATTTTGGCTGCTGGATGCTGAACATCAATTTCTTTTAGAATAGTTGCACCATCATTTGTAATAGTTACATCTCCTAAGGAGTCAACTAGCATTTTATCCATGCCTCGTGGGCCTAGACTAGTACGAACAATTTCAGCGATAATTTTGGATGCAGCTATGTTATTCTTCTGTGCATCTCGACCTTTAGTTTCTGTGCCACCTTCTTTTAGCAATACAACTGGCATAGTGCCTTTTGAAGTAGCTTGCATACCCATAGATGCCAAAACTCCTGATTCCCCTTTTATACCTTGCAGATCTAAGTGTGGATTTCTAGCATCGGTGTTTTTAAATTGGGAAAATTAAGTTGCAAAATATGGCCAAGTCAAAAAATAAAGAATCGTATAATAAAATTTTCACAAAATTAAAGGAACACCACAAATGGTTTGAAAATTCAATTCCATTAATTGCAAGTGAAAATATTCCTAGCCCTGCTGTTAGAGAAGCAATAATTTCAGATTTTGGTAATAGGTATGCAGAAGGCTGGCCAGGGGAAAGAGTGTACGCAGGTTGTATCTACATTGATGAAGTAGAGTTTGAATGTATGAAATTAGCTAAAAAACTTTACAAGACAAAATTTGCTGATGTTAGACCAATTTCTGGTGTTGTTGCAAATCTTGCCATATATTCAGCTTATTCAAATCCAGGTGATGTAATGTTAGCACCTTCTATTCCAGCAGGAGGTCATATTTCTCACGGTAAAAAAGAACATTCAGGAACTGCAGGATTAGTTCATGGATTAGAAATTGAATTTTATCCATTTAATGCTGAAGAAATGACAATTGATGTGGAAAAGACAAAACAGAAAGTTAAGGAGTTAAAGAAAAGTAATCGTCTTCCAAAGATAGCAATGTTTGGTGGTTCATTATTCTTGTTTCCACATCCTGTCAAAGAATTATCAGATTTTCTAAAAAGTTATGATATGCATATTAATTATGATGCAGCCCATGTTGCTGGATTAATTGCGGGTGGTAAATTCCAAGATCCTTTACGTGAAGGTGCAGATACTATGACTATGAGTACTCATAAGACTCTGTTTGGACCTCAAGGAGGATTAGTTTTAGGATCTGAAGAACATGAAGAACCAATCAAAAAAGCAATATTTCCTGGCCTCACAAGTAGTCATCATATTAATAATATGGCAGGAAAAGCAGTTGCTTTTGCAGAAGCTTTAGAATTTGGAAAAGATTATGCTACTCAAGTAATAAAAAATGCAAAGTCATTTGCAGAGGCACTAAGTGATATGGGATTCAAAGTGTTAGGAGAAAGTAAAGGATTTACAATGTCACACCAGATTGCAGTTAATATTTTAGATTATTCTGATGGGGGCAAAGTAGAAGCAGACTTAGAAAAAGCTAACATTATAGTAAATAGACAACTCATTCCAGGAGATATTAAGGCAAAAAGAAATTATTTCCATCCAGGAGGAATTAGAATAGGAGTTTCTGAAATCACACGACTTGGAATGAAAAAGAATGAGATGCAAGAAATTGCATCTTTAATTAAACAAGTAGTTATTGAGAAAAAAGATCCAAAGAAAATACTTTCAAAAGTAAAGGCTTTCAGAAAAAACTATCAAAAAGTCAAATTTTGTTTTGATAACAAGTTAGGTGCCTACGAATACGTCAAATTGAGATAATTTTAGGCGTAATCA
>JAMHKW010000003.1:0-2471 GCA_028439805.1 Candidatus Nitrosopumilus sp.
AGAAGAGAGTGACAATCGAAATTACACTTGATTCAACATAGATTATTTTGATTTTTCAGTGAGTTTCAAGTAGCAAACACTAAATTCAAGCTATTAAAAGAAAAAATGAAAATTGAGTTCAAAAATAATTATTGCAGTAGCCATTTCAGTAATAGTTACAGCAGGAATAATGTATGGCATTAGTTTTGATCAACAACCTCAGATTTCACAAACACCTACACCTGAAATAATCTATGTTGATAAATCAGTATCAGAGTATTTCGAAGGAACACATGAGATTAAAAAAATATCATCTCAAGAAGAACTAAAAGATATTCTTGATGCATCCTCATTATTTGGAGGTGGCTTTTATGATAACAGATCTTTTACAAGAAACATGGTAGTTGAGGAAGCAATGTTTTATACTACATCTGATGGCATCTCAGTTCCGGCAGTTGAGCCATCTCCTTCTGGAGATGAATCTAAAGTACAAGGAGGTACAGACTATTCAACAACAAATGTTCAAGTTGAAAATGTTGATGAACCAGATTATCTCAAAAACGATTCAAAATATGTCTACATTGTATCAAGAAACACACTCTCAATCATTGATGCATACCCAGCAGAGTCTGCAAAATTAATCCTCAAAATTGCTTTAGATATTGAATCACAATACATCGAAAACATGTTCCTAAATGGAGATAGATTAGTGATATTTTACAATGGGCAAAGTGATGATGAAATTATACCACAATTTGACTTTATGCCACGCCGCTCTTACAGTTCAGTTACACATGCATTAATTATTGATATCTCAGATAAAGAAAACCCAACTATTCTCAAAGATTATTCCATTGATGGTTATTTCAAAGATGCACGAATGATTGGAGATTATGCGTACTTTGTAACTAACAGTAACATCGATCATCAATATCCAAGACTTCCAGTAATTATGGACGATTCAGTTAGAATCATGACTCCAGATGCATTTTATTTTGATAATGTAGAGCAATTTTCTAACTTTAACACACTAACTGCAATTGACATATTTGGAGATACGATAAATTCAGAAACATTCCTTATGGGATATACTGGAGCATTTTATGTCTCTAAAGACAACTTTTACTTGACTTATCAGCAAAACATGCCATTTGGATTTTATGAGGATTCATCACAAAACAGATTCTTTGATGTCATAGTACCACTATTACCAAATAACATTCAAGATGAAATTAAATTAATTCAAAATGATTCGTCACTTAACTCATCTTCACAATGGATAAAAATTTCTGAGTTAATGCAAAAGTCATACAACGAGATGAATAAAGATGATAAAGAGAAATTATTTGAAAAAATCAGAGAAGCATTAAACGAATATGATACAAAGATTCAGGAAGAGACAAGAAAAACTATAATTCATAAAATATCAATTGATGATGATAAAATAGAATACATTGCAAAAGGTTCAGTTCCAGGAAGATTACTTAATCAATTCTCTATGGACGAAAATGGAGATAGGTTTAGAGTTGCCACAACAACTGAAATTTATACACAATACGAAGGAACTATTCGTTCAAATGCAGTTTATGTTTTAGATGAAGAACTCAACATCGTCGGAGAATTAGACCAGATTGCACCTGATGAGAGTATTTTCTCTGCTAGATTTATTGGAGATAGACTTTACTTGGTAACATTCCAACAAATTGATCCATTTTTTGTAATTGATTTATCAACTGACACCCCAAAGATTTTAGGAGAGTTGAAAATTCCAGGATTTTCAAACTATTTGCATCCATATGATGAAGAACACATCATCGGAGTAGGCAGAGATACAAAAGAAATTGAAAATGGTAGAGTTCAGCAACTAGGAATTAAAATTGCATTATTCAATGTGGCAGATGTCAATAATCCAAAAGTGGCAGATGAGATAATCATAGGCGATAGTTCTGCACACTCAGAAGCATTACATAATCACAAGGCATTCTTTTTTGATAAAACAAGAGGAGTTCTTTCAATTCCAGTTATCGGGGATGAAGATAGTCTAAGTGACGTAAGTTCCAAGATGTTTGCACCAGACTATAACAGATGGAGTGGATTCTATGTATTTGATCTGGATAGCTCAAACGGATTTGATCTTAAAGGAACAGTAACTCATTCAGGTGAGGACTCACGTTACTATGGAATGGGAAGTGCAAGAACATTCTATATTGATGATGTCTTGTATACAGCATCTGATGAATATCTAAAGATGAATTCATTTGAAGGACTAGAAGATATCAATTCAATAAAACTAGAAAATACTGGAAAATTTATCGAGTATCTTGAAGAAGAGATTATTCGTTAAATCACACTAGATGAACTATTGTTGTTAGTCCTCGTCTGTCAATTTCAACATCATTTTCAACTTCACTTACAGTAATTGTAAATGAAATAACATCACGTTGTTTAGCATTTTCTGCATGAAGTTTCAAATGAATATCCATCATTTCAAA
>JAMHKW010000003.1:2481-37853 GCA_028439805.1 Candidatus Nitrosopumilus sp.
ATTCTTCAGTGGGTAAAGCATCTTCATCCAAATATGCCTCACAAGTAGATTCTATTCTAAATCGATCATCTTTAAAATGAAATCCAAGTTTTGTTTTTCTTCCCTCTCTTCCATTTGCTTTAACATTAACATCAATGATACCAGGTTTTGTCTCAGTGTAACTAGATTTTTGATTTACAAAGACTCCAATCTCAAGAGGTTTACCAGCAGTAGATTCAGCCATTTTTTGGATTCCATCATTCATAACAACATCAACTGCTTTGATTGATTGAGCAACCTTTGCAATCCATTCATTTGTTCTTGTAATGGTAGCACGGATTCCTGCACGCCTTCTTTTGTCTTCATCCTCAGGTAATTTGTAATAATCAACCCATGCCTCATAATCATGAGAGATATCTTCGATAAAATCAATGCAAGTTCGTCTGTATTCATCAACATTATCAGTTCTCTCTGAATCATCATCAGTCCTCAAACCATCATAATCCATTGGCATTGCCATGTTCTGGAGTAATCTAAGTTCTAAAAAAACCAATCCGAGCATGAAATTAATGATTATAATAGGAATTTTCATGTGATACAATTATGATATTTTCAGAAATGACATCTGATCTTCAAGAACAACTAAAAAAAGACCTGGCTCAAATTAGATTTCTTCTAAAGAAGAGTCCAGCAATGGCATATACTAGAATTGTGGAAATTGGAAAAGAAGTTGGTAAAAAATACGATATTAAATTAATTGTGAACTTTCCAAAACAAGGGCGGATTGAAGAATTTGACACTTATGGAAAAAGAGATTTGAGTTTAATTATTAATCAGGATCTAAAAAGATTCCCCATAGATAGAGAGATAATTAAACAAAAGGCAAAAGAGATGCTAGGGGATGTTCAAACCGAAGATGCATACATGTTTGAAGATAAAGAAGGAGTAAGAGTATTTACAAAAGATTGGAAGATTGATGTCTTGCCTCATTCAGTTCATATCTGGACAGAATTTGATGAAAATGTAACAGCATTTTGTGATTGGTTAATGGAAAATGTTTATCAGATAAAGAAGAAAGAGTAATTTAAAAAATTAAAGATTTTCAAGCTCTTCAAGTAATTTTTGCGCCTCAGAGTTTTTTGGTTCTAGTTTCAAAATTTGTACACAACAGTTTATTGCTTCATCTTTTTGCTGCAATGCCAAATGAACATTAGTTTTGAGAGTAAGAATTTCAACATCATTATTATTTAGTTGAAATGCTTTTTCAAAATATGGAAGTGCTTTTTTTGCATCTTCTACAATAAAGTAAACACTTCCCATAATGAACATAAAATCAGGATCATTGGAGAATTTAGATTCTAAACTCACTCCAAGTTCAATGGCTTCTACATATTCACCTTCTTTGATTAATTTTTTCAGATGACGTTTTGGATATCTAAAAAGACTTACCATTATTGATTCATTGTTTTTTGAAAGATTTTATCAATTTGAATGTAGATAATATCAAGAAGAAATAGTCATTATGCCTTCTTTGATTAAGAATTGAATTCCTCCAACAAAGGAATCATCATCAATGAGACCATCTGCCCACCATCCTGCATTATTTTTAATCCATGATGGAATTTCATTGGCACCATTACCAGTACCTTGAGAAGTAGGAGGAATTTGCATTATGCCTTCTTTGATTAAGAATTGAATTCCTCCAACAAAGGAATCATCATCAATTGAATCATCTGCCCACCATCCTGCATTATTTTTAATCCATTCAGGAATTTTTTGAGGTGGAGATGTGTCAGGAATTGAACTTTCTTTACCAGCATATATTGGAATATTGATTTCTAAATAATCAGAAGCTCCTGATGGGGCTGTCCAATCAGGGGCCAATCCATAAACCCATATTACATAATTTGCATCTCCAGGATCTTCTTTGACAACTACATCAATGGTTGCCAGTCCTGATGGAGAGTATAGAAATTGTCGACCCTCTTCTTGTGCAATTGATCTTAGAGGTGGTAAAGTAAATTCGTCATCTACAACCCACACATCATATTGAACCTGGTTCAAAAATTCGGTATCATCATATTTACTGATAAATTTGATTAACCATTGCATCTCACATCCTTTAATTGGATCTTCAGGACCATAGAATACATGTAGTTGATAATCAAAATTGTGTGTTGGTCGCTTTATGCTAACTTCTTTTTCAAAATTTGTATCACATCCTTGTGCTGCGAATTCATCTGCAGTTGAAATAATTCCTTTAAATGGACTTTCTTGGACATATTCTCTATAATCTAATAATTTAAATTTGTATTCAGGTGGTGGAATTCCTTCAGATACATGTGTCAGTGTGAAAGCCTTTATTGGAAATGGAAAGTCATCTACAATCCAAACATTGCTATGAGAACCACCAGTTTTCCAGGAAATCAAAACGGTTTCCCAAGTTCCTGCAGGAACTGTAATGGTTTCAATTCCTGATGGCATAACTTGTTCACCACCAATGTTTCCAATTTTACCCCATGATACATCTCCAAATTCTTTTGGACCTTTTCCACCAGAGCTTCCATCAGATGTCACAAATGCAGATAACCAAACTACAGAAGACTTGAATGCACCTCTGTAGACTCCCAAGTTTTCACTACCACCTGTTGGTTCAGGTGCAATTTTTCCTAATTCCATTTCACCTGAAACAACTTTATTTCCATCATAAACAACAACTTCTGCTAACCATTTGGTTTCTGTTCCAACTTTAATATCACCTTTAATCCACATATCCAATTCAAATTCAGCACATTCCTTGTAATCTACATGACACATTGAATATGAAAAAAAATCTCCCTGCTTGAGACCTTCACCAACATACCATGAACCTTCTTTGTCAACACCACCTGATTGTGAACCATATTGAGCAAATGCTGAAGGAAGTAATAATGAACCCAAAAGTAAAGCAGCGATAATTGGAAGTAAAAATATTGTTTTCAAATCTGTAAAAAATGGGCAATCCGGATAGTTAAACGTTATTCAACATTGATTAGCAATATAGTATTCAAATAAGCAAATATAGAGGAAAATTTACTAAAAATTTAGAAATGTGTGAGTGTTCAAAAGTTCACTTGTATGAAGTAGAATTCAAACTTGATGGAATGACAGTAGTTCCCACACACAAAAATTGTGGATTTTCACTAGATGAAAAACAATCTGACAAGTTTCAAAAAGAATTAGTAAAATCATGGGGCTTTGAGGAAGAAGAAGACGAGTAATTTAAAAAAATAAAAATAAGATTGTAATTAACTATCGACTTATAATTGTCCAACAGCTTCTTTACAAACGTCAGTTTTACATTTGCAATCTGCACTGCATATACAATGACCTTGCATTGCACAGTCACATGAGTAATCAGGATCGCCGCTATCTGCTTCGCATCCACATGCTTGATCTGTCATGACAAATCAGTAATCTTACTTGTTTTAAAAGGTTAGTACAAATGACTAGAAAATTAGGCTCTCGATACTGTTTCAAGTATCTCATTACAGGATTTCTGGACAAGTTCTACTTGCTGTAACAATAGGTTATTGTCAGCTTCAATATCAAATGCTATCTTCAGAATATGAATGAGATCTTGCTTTCTGTTCAAAGTATCCTTGATTTTTATAAAAATTTCTTTGTTGATATAACCCAAGTAAAAATAGCAATCAGAAAGCATAGAGTTTTTTACAAAGAAATCATGTTTTTTCTGAATAATTTGTGAGTGATTATTTTTTTCAATTAAATCAGAAAACCCGATAGTTGATTTTAGCATACGTTCAAGTAAAATTGGAGTTGCTCTTTCAATTCCAATTGTTTGAGTTGCAACAGAGATGTGTTCATTGATTGAACTTTTTCCTAATTTTCTAAGAAAGTCTAGCATGTGAGAAGGACTTGATCGTTGATGATTCAAAGAAGAGAGGGCATCAGCTAAATAATAAGAAGCACATTTTTGCCAACATGGAGCAAATACATCAGATGATTGAATTGCTTCTTTAGTTTTTTGACAACAAAACACAGATTCAATCAAACAGTTTTTTGCAAAATCAGTAAAAAGTGAAGAACGCTTTTCATTAATTTTAGAAAGAAACATTCTCAAATCCCATGATTCATCATCAATTATCTGCAATTTGTCATATTGAAGAAGCTTTTTTGATAGAGTTTCAGATAGTGATGCATGATGAATTATTACAAATTCATCTCCAGATTGGATAATTTTTTCTGGTTCTGATTTTTCATCAAAAATAACAACATTATACTCACATGAATCAAAATGAAAATCAGAAATTCTACAACCACCTAAACCAATTGGAAAGCCAGATAATCCTTGGTCTATGATAAGTTTTTTCAAATCCATGTAATTTGATAACTTTGGATTTTCTATAAAGGAACTAACTCACAAAGTTTTACAAATTATGCAAAGTCAAAACATTTCCTTTAAATTGAGATTGAGTTTGTTTTTTATCAAGCTCCTATAGTGTAGTCCGGTTAAGCATTTTGGCTTCTCAAGCCAAAGACTCGGGTTCAAATCCCGATGGGAGCATTACATATTAGATTAGAAATTGAAAAATTGTTTCTTTAAATAACAAAATCATGATTGGTTATTGTTGGGGTTAAGAGAAATTGAACTCAAAGAAGAATATCGTTCAGATGAAAACGATATTGTATCAGAATTTTTCTTTCCTTGCCTGAGTAATTGTATAGAATACGATAGATGTGTAGATTTGTTGTCAATTCAAACATTAGCCACAATATCTATGGCATTTGATAATTTTGCAGTAGGTAAGGCAAAGATAAGAATGGTCACAGGTCATAGATTCAGAACTGTAGATCTTAATTTGTTTACAAAACTATTTTCTGAAAAATACACAAAATCATTTAAAGGAAAATTAATCAAAGACACTAAAATTCAAAAACTCCAAGACATTGTGGACAATGGACAAATAGAACTAAAGATCGCAATTCCAAATTCAGAACAGATAGCAGATTCATTCTCAGAGAGAATTGGGATATTCAGAGATGAAGATGATCAGGCAGTTGCATTTACAGGAACTTCTAGTGAATCATTTTCTACTCAAACAAGAGATTTTGAATCAGTAGATGTGTTTACGTCATGGAATGATAAATCAAGAGTTGAAAGAAAGATGAAAGATTTTGAAGAATTATGGGAGAACAAGACAAAATATGTGGAAGTTTATGATTTTATGTATGCAGAAGAAAATAATCTTTTAAAATATTCATCTGAATGGATAACACAAGATTAAAGCTGAAAGGACTCTTCTAATCTATATTTATTTTCATAGAAATTCATTCTATTGACTTTATAGTAGATGATTTCACCACGGCGTTCAATAACTGCAATGATGGGTTCTTTTCCCATCTGAGTAATTTCTTCAATTTTTTTCTGCAAATTTCCCATCTTTTCTTGTTGCCCCTCATTAAGACCAAAGATTAGGAATTTTGCTCCCTTTTGGCCAAAGTCTCCCCTTTCATAAACTCTAAAGTCTGAACCAAAACCAAATCCATCTTTTACAACATACCCACGATTTCGAAGATCACGGTATATCAAAAACAGGGTTAGAATTTCAGGATCTATTTTTTGACAAATATTCATAAATGAATTAAAATCAATCTGTTTTTTGCCTTTCTTTAGAATTAATCTTTTAGCATATAACAAATAAAGAGTTTCAAATTGTTTTAGAAATAATTTTTCTTTCTCAATTTCTCCATATCCCTTTTGTTCAAGTTCATGAATCATATTTTTATCAGAGATGCAAGCTTGAGATGAAATTATCTCACCTTTGACTAAAGGAGTTTCTTCCATGATGAAAAGAAAGCTAAAGGATTTCCATATAAGCATTAGAAAGTACGACCAAATACTGGCTAACCGTTAAAATATGGGCATTATAGTTTGAGTTTATCATGCATGGTGCTAATTACAGAGAAGGAAGAGGACAAGTTTTCACTAGAAAAGAGTACATCAAAGGCAAGCCACAAATAAAAATTGCAAAATTTCAAGGTGGTAAAAGAGGCACATACCAGTATTGCGTTCAATTAAGTATGAATGAGAAACTTCAGATTAGACACATGGCAATAGAATCAGCCAGATTAGCAGCAAATAAAACATTAGAGAAAACAACTGGAGAAACAGGTTATTATTCCAGACTCAGAATTTACCCACACAATCTTCTAAGAGAGAACAAACAGATTGCAACTGCTGGTGCAGACAGAATTTCAGAAGGAATGAGAAGGTCATGGGGCAAAGCAACAAGCTTAGGTGCCAGAATCAAGCAAGGTCAATGTATAATGGAGCATTATGTTAACGGTGATGCTCATCTAGAAGCATCAAAAAAAGCACTCAAAGGATCATGTGTGAAATTACCAGGTACACCAACAATCACAGTGCTTGAATGGAATAAAGCATCACCATAAATTTTCCAAGTTAGATTTCTTTGTTTTTACAAATTCTAAAAATTCTTTGAATTCTTCTGGAGTAGGTTCACGATTAAGAATTCTTTTAGATTGATAGTAAAATGCATTGTAAATTCGACCAACTACAATACCTAAAGCAAATGATTTTGAGTCATCAATGTTTGAAAGTAGTTGAACTAATTGTTTAATTTCATTCTTGTTTGAAATTGTATCTTGAATTTTTTGTTCTATCTTCTTTAGAAGGATTTCATCCATAATGTATCTTGTATGAAATAGTTAAAAACAGTTTAATATCCAAATTCAGCCTCTAGAATTGTTGCAGTTATAGTACAGTTTGGTTAATATTCTAGCTTGCCAAGTTAGTGACCCGGGTTCAAATCCCGGTAACTGCACCATCTATCTTTAATTTTTTGTTATTAATCCACTATGAATAATATCGAGTGCATCGTGGGCTTTTTCTGGACGAGGTAATTGAATCATAAACACATTATCTTTTCCATAATGAGAACGAGGTGAAGAAAGCGCTATCATTGATGTTTTTGCAAGAGATTCAAAAAATAATAAATCAGTTTTTGCATTAATTAAAAATTTTTCAACAATATTTCCTTTTGAAAATGTAAAAACAACTTCAACAAAAACATTTCCTAGTCCATCTTTTAAGATATTTAGATCAGTGTTAATCGATAAAGATTGTCCAGCGACTTTTGAGAGCATTTCATCGTATTTTTTTTCTTCAATTATAATGCAGGGAGTTATTTTACCATCAAAATCAAAAGTAGTAATTCCATCATGGACTTGCTCTAATAATTTCTTTAATTCATCAGACATTTTCTTTCTTTTCTACTGCAGGAATTATTTTATCACTAGCTTTCATCAAAAATGGAGAAAGAAATGCAGTAACTATAGAAATTACACCTATCAATGGAAACAGGAAGGAACTGACTACACCCATATCTACTCCAACTTTTACAATTACAATTGAAAATTCACCTCTTGGCGCAGCTAAAGTAAATGCAGAACGAAGTGCTTTGCCACGTTTTTGTCTAAATATGAAATTACCAAGGAGATTACCTCCAAGCTTCATGCCAGTGGCAACTGCAATCAAAGCAATGGCTACAAACATGTAGGATTCAAGTTGAGAAACATCCATCAACGCACCAACTGAGATGAAGAATATGGCTACAAACATGTCTTTAATTGGACTTGAAAGAAGTTTTGCAACTTCAGCTGACTTAGATTCAGCTACAAGAACACCTGCCAGAAATGCCCCAATTGCTACAGACAATCCTACAATGTTTGCAAGTAAGGCATACCCAAAACAAACACCAAGAACACTTAGCAATAGAATTTCACGGTGTTCTGCTGCTGCAACTCTATCAATTAGTGGAGGAATCACACGGGTTCCAATAGTAAATGTTCCAACGATTAAAATAACTGCAACTGCAATTACTGCAATAATAGATTCTATTGATACAGTTCCAACTAATGCAATTGACTGTAATGAAGAAATTAAAATAACTGCAATTACGTCTTCAACAATTAAAATACCTAAAATAAGTATAGAAGATTCTTTTTTGATTCTTCCCGTATCTTCTAATAGCTTGACAATAATTGCAGTACTAGATATTGATAATGCTGCTGAAATAAACAGTGCATCCATGAATTGCATTCCAAGCATACTAGCAGTGTAAAATATGGCACCTAATGTTGAAAATAATCCTATAGTTCCAACTCCAATTGCTACACGACCAATACTTTTAATTTTTGCATATGGAAATTCAATACCAATTACAAAAAGAAGTAAAATAACACCAATTTCAGCAAAAAGATTCAATGCAGAGATATCAGATAAAATTCCAACACCTCCTAAAACATCAGCAGAAGGACCTCCTTCAGGTAAAACCCATGCCCAAAATGGAGACAAAGGACCAATTAACATTCCTGCAAATAGATAACCAATGATCAAAGGTTGTTTTATTTTAAAAAATGCAAGTGTAACTACAGCACCAATTATCATGATAAAAGCTAAATCAGTAACAAAACTAGTATGAGGAAGTTCAGGAGTAATTTGTTCAATTAAACTAGTGACAGTATTGTTAAGAGTACTATGAATTCCACTTGAATCTAATTGAAGTGAAATGTTTTGCATGTTATCATTTGATAAATTTGTTTAAAAATGATTGCTCATCAAAAAAACTAGAAATAAAAAAATGAAAACAGGCTCAACAATATTGTTTAACCTCTTTATGTTTAGTTAATCATAGTCAAAATTGCAGAGTGATGATTAGGTCATCTGAATAAAATGTAGAGAAATGACCTGGGGTATCTGACTGCACAATTGGTTACGTTGTAATTACCTGACTATTAATAGTACGGTACCATACCGTACTATATGATTCAATGCGAATATTGTACAAGAGGGTTTATTGAAACTGCAAATGGTTTGGCAGAAAAGACCTTTCATGAACTACTTCATGAGCCAAATGTTGTAAACAAGTAACTCTTTACATTTTTTATTTTAGACCCAACTTTTTTATCATCAAATTTTTAATTTAACCCATATGGCCAAAAAGACTGTAAAGAAAAAAACAGCCAAAGTAGTAACCCAGACAAGAAAAACTATGAAAAAAGAGCCAAATCCATCTGTAATACTTAAGAAAGTTGCATCAGTTTCAGATTCTAACAAAGCTTTACAAAAAGAGATCAAAGTAATGTCAAAGATTTTCGGTGAAAATCAAAAAGTACTGGTATCAATGAAAGGAATGATAGATGCACTAACATCAACATTAGAACATATTCAAAAACAATCAAAACAAATTAACATCATAGAAGAAGATACACAAAAACTATACTCTGGGTTAAATCAAGTAAGAACACAATCAAATCTTGTCAATAAGATAAATGATCAAACAGCAAAACTGCAAGAAGAGATAAACAGAATTTCAAATGAATCAAAATCTCAAGGAATATCTCAACAAGTAGAAGATAGTGTAAATTCAATTAAAAATAATTCTGAGATGATTATCAAAATTGCTCAAAGAATAGATGAAGTAAGAGATGATCTTAGAAAGGTTTCTGGAAAAACAGATTCATTTTTAGAAATTAATTCTGAAATGGACAAACTAAAAAATAGCATAGAAGAAATTTCAGGAAAAACTGGAAAGATAGAAGTAGGAACACAAATTATTGAAAGTCTAAAACAAGAACTTGGTAAAATTGCTGAAGGCTCATCATCTACTTCAAATCTCGATGCAGAGTTAGCAGCAATTAAGATTACAATTGATGCAATAGCATCTAAATCCTCAAAAATTGATTCACTAGGAGGCGTAATTGATGGCCTTAAAAAACAATTTGACACTATAGCATTAAAGACCAATTCCGTAGAGGGATTGAGCCTAGAATCAATCAAAGAGTTTGAAGGTAAAATAAACAGTATTGAGCAAAAAATGGCATCAGTTACAGATATTGTAAAAAGACAAGATGCATCTACTACAGAATTTCACAAAAAATCTGAAAAATTATTTGCAGAGCTACAAGCAGTCAAAAATGTTACAAGCAAGTCATCAAGTGATTCATCAAAAGAAGTGATGGCGTTGCTAAAGCTTTCAGAATATCAATCAAATATCAGAATGAATGCTGAATCAAAATATGGTGATGTAAAGGATCTTGAAAAGATGGCATCACAAACTGCAGAAATTGTTAATCTGTTTGATAGAATTTCAATAGAATCAGGTGAAAATATTCCACTCCCTCATGAAGTAAGACAATGGGCAGTAAGCAAAATTTTTGATTGTGCAGACAAGTGGGAGATTAGATTTAGTGATGTCTATTCAATTTTAACAAATGCAATTGGTAGAGACATGTTCAAAGAGGCTATAAGAATACAACAAGTAAGAGACATTTATGGAATTAGAGCAGTAGATGAAATTAGAAAAGATTTGAATATTTCTTAAACTCCACTAATATCAGATTCTTGGAATTGTTCTTTCTTTGTTTTTAGGGCTGCAAAGATTGCCAAAATTGCAGCAATCCAAATTGCACTATATGCTACATTTGGAGCACTAACATATGCATAGGGAGTAGCATCCATAACATTGATTCTTAACTGTAAAGCACTATCATTCAAATCCATCATTCCAGTATGATATGCAGAACTATCCCTTGGAATAGCTGAGATTTTATCAATAGTTGTAAGCATGGTAGTTACATCATTTTGCATTCGGAGAAAATTTGTAGAGTCAGTTGGAAACATCCAAACAGGATTTACAGAAATTACTTCACCATTTTCATTTGTTGTTTGTGGCATATTTTTCATTACTATATCCAAATCTGTCTGAATTGCCATTAAATGAGCACGAATAGAGGCAGGATCAGAAGAGCCAATAATCCCATCATAATGTCCTCGCATTCTATCAAGAGGGTAAATGTCAGTATTGTAACCAGTAACTGCCATGAATCCTCCAAAAATAATAATTCCTACAATACCAATCATAGAAAGTTTGTAAACAATTTTCGCCATTTTCTCGTTCTTAGTCATTACATAATTATCACTTGATTTATTTCTTTTAAATTGCGTATGAGATAGACTCATGTAAGCAATATAGAAAAATCCTACAGCCTGCAATCCAATGATTGGTACAAAAACAGGATTGTTTGAAAAAATTGCAATAAAAATACCTAATACTCCATATACACCAAAAAATATCTCCAAAAGAGTAGTCTGAGAAAATGGTAAATTGTATGCCTTACCTTTCCAATCATCATCTTTTGTAATGAGTCCATACTTTGGAGTTCTAAGAAATTCATTTTTTTTACCAAATACTGCATCAAAGACTGCAACAGTATTATTTACTGACATTCCAGCATTGTAGACTAGTAATGCAGGTAGTATCTTTGCTTTTGATTTCCATGATTTATGATACATACTTTGCATAATCACAATGTATGCACCAGGTCCCATTGCAAGATATGTTGCAATTGTAATGGCAGGAAGAAAACTAACAACATATAGGTTAACTTGCCCTGCTAACAAAATCGGTAATGCCAAAAATTGTATTAGCATTAATGGATAAACAATATGACGAGTAAGTTGGATGAATGCTTGGAATTTTGCTTCAATTGCAACTTTACGTTTAACAGTAATATCAAAAAGTAGTTTTATTGCACATTGAATAGAACCTTTTGCCCAACGGAATTGTTGCCTTTTAGCTGCATTCATGTGAGCAGGAAGTTCTGCATCAACTACAATATCAGGTAAGAATACACATTTCCATCCTTTCATTTGTGCTCTATAACTTAGATCAAGGTCTTCAACTAACGTAGCAGTATGCCAACCTCCAGCATCTACAATACAACTACGTTTCCAAATTCCAGCAGTACCATTAAAATTCATGAAAAGATGGGAATTACTTTTGGCTTTTTGTTCAATGAGAAAGTGAAAGTCAAGACTTAGTGCTTGTGCTTGAGTAATTACAGAATAGTTTTCATTGACATGGCCCCAACGGCATTGAACAAGACCAATGTTTGAGTTGCAGAAATGAGGAATTGCACGCTTTAGAAACCAAGTAGGAGGAATAAAGTCAGCATCAAAGATAGCAACAAGTTCGGTGTTTGTTGTCTGCATAGCATGTTTCAAGGCACCTGCTTTGTACCCACTTCTTGTTCCACGCCTTACATGTTCAATTTGAAATCCTTGTTTATGATAATCAGTGACTATATTTTCAAGTAATTCAACAGTATCATCATCAGAGTCATCTAATACCATAATCCGCATTTTCTCTTTAGGATAATCCAAATTACATACTGCATCAACAAGTCTCTTTGCAACATATTTTTCATTATATATTGGAAGTTGAATTGTAATTGACGGGGTTCCTAAATCAACAGTAGACAAAGGACCTTTTCTTTTTCTAGAAAGAAATGCCAGATAGTAAAAATTGCAAGTATATGCAGTAATTATAATAGCTGATATGATAAACAGATCAAATACAAACTGGGTGAAAGGATTAATCGCCATCCTTAATTTCTCAGAATCACGATTCGCTATTTATACTTGCAAGAAATTGAAGTTATTTTGCCTCAAAGATCTTGATTGCTTTTGGTGGACATACATTTTCACATGCAAGACAGAAAATACAATCAGGTTCTTTTGACATTAATGGTTTCTGATCAGACCCTGGATTTCCTGGACTGTCAAACCATTCGTAAACACCAACAGGACATGCTTCAATACATCCACCATCTGCAACACAAATATCATAATCTACTGAAACAAATTCTCCCCAAACTCCCATGACTCCATTACTTGTACCTTTTCTTCCCCAAGTTTTGATGGTATATCCAGCCGCATCATATGGTTTTGATTGTTTCATTTTTGATTTGTATTCAACATCAATTGGACCAGGTTTAGCACCATCTGGAATTTCAATTTCTCCATCATCATCATCAGAATCTTCATCTAATACTTCAACTGCTTTTGCTTTTGCACCAAGAACAATTTTTGCTAAAGGAGTAAGTTCCTCAAGTTTTTGAATAGCTGCAACCTCAGAGATTTTTTCAGTTTTTGCATAGTGAGAAATCATTTTATCAGCTAGGATAGTATTACGTAAAATAGTATCAATTACCATTTTTGCAAAATGGTCTGCTTTCTTTCTATAATCTTTAACCCAATTAGGATCACCAAATTTTTCAATTGGAAAAATTTGATAGATAATATCAACTACTTCGCCTGTAACAATTTCAACTGTAACAGACAAGTCAACTTGTTCGTATCCTTTTGCATCTGGATCTTTCATGTTTTGTTCTTGCCATCGATATGTTGCAAAAACTCTATCAGCATACATGTCCATTTCAAATGCCTTTTTGAGACCATCATGAACTGATTTTATTTCTACAGGATCTTCGAGTTTAATTGGTAATCTGTAAAGTCCAATTTTGTATCCATGTAAAGGATAAACTCCACGTTTTGCAGTTGAAGCCTCCATTGACCAAACTCGATCTTTTAGTAGTAATGACATGTGATTTTTGTACCTTGAATTTATTTAAAAAGGTTATCAGCCATCATCTGGACAAGTAAGCTCTCTAAGCTCGATGTATTTTTTTTCCATGGCCTCAGCATGTACAGTTACCTGTGATAAATCATAAGAAGTCTTTGGAAAATACCATCTAATTGGAACCCAGTGCCCAATTCCGTCCATGTCGTGAATCATTCCTTTATCAGCTTTAACATTTAGTTTTTCATCAATAGATGTCTCTTTTACAGTAAGTCCTCTCTTCGTATTATCTTCCATGACAAGATTTGTGTTACCATCTTTGATAAAATAAAATGAGCCTTTCTTTAGAACAGGAAGGTCTAGAAGCAATTTATTTTTCCACAGGATTTCCGATCATGTTACCCCATTCAGTCCAAGAACCATCATAGTTTCGAACTTTGGAGTATCCTAGAAGATATTTTAGTACAAACCAACTGTGAGATGATCTTTCTCCAATTCTACAATAACATATTACATCCTTGTCTGGAGTAACACCTTTTGGTTCATAGTTTTGTTGTAACTCTTCAACTGCCTTGAATGTTCCATCAGCATCATTAACTGCAGTTGCCCATGGAATATTATTTGCATCAGGAATATGTCCACCTCTTTGTGCATGTTCCATCGGATATTCTGGAGGAGCAGTAATTTCACCAGTAAATTCAGCAGGAGATCTTACATCAACCATTACAGTGTCTTCTCTTCCTAATGCCCTACTAACATCAAACAGATAAGCACGTAATCCCTCATCGGGTGGTTGTGCATTGTATGTTGTTGATGCTATTTGAGGTTCATCTGTAGTGTAATCTTTGTTTTCTAATTCCCATTTTTTTCTTCCGCCATTCATAATCTTTAGATTTTCATGTCCATAGTATTTGAAAACCCAGAAAACAAATGCTGCAAACCAATTATTAAAGTCACCATAAAGAACTACTTCAGTATCTGAAGTTATTCCATTTTTTGACATTAATGCTTCAAATTGTTTTTTGCTAATGATGTCTCGTGTAACTGGATCATTTATGTCACGTTTCCACCAGATAAGGCTGGCACCATTAATGTGACCTTTTTGATATCCATTTACAGGATCATAATCAACTTCAACTAATTTTCTATTATCATTAGGTGGATTTTGTGATACCCAATCAGTATCTACTAAAACTTCAGGATGGGCGTAACTCATATTTTTTATCGATTTGTTTGCATACTTATTTGTTTTTCCAATACAACAAAAATATCATTTTTATGTAAATAGAATTCAAGAAAACTGCTTGAAACTTCAAAAAATTGCAGTAGTAAGTAAAGTAGGTTCAAAAGATTCAGAGAAAGCTGCAAATGATGTTGTGAAAAAACTTTTAGCAAAAAAAATGACAGTATATACAGTTTCATCAATTGAAGTAAAAGGAGCAAAGAAAATTGAAACACTAGTAGAATTAAAAAAAATAAAACTAGATCTTGTTATTACTCTTGGTGGAGATGGAACAACACTTCGAGTTTTTAGGCATTTAGAGAATGAAGTACCAATTTTAACAATTAATGTAGGAGGAAATAGAGGAATTTTATCAGAAATAACAATCAAAGAACTAGATGATGCAATTAATCAAATTTCAAAAGGTAAATTCTTCTTAGATAAAAGAACAAGAGTTGTTGCATCTTGTGGAGGAAAAGAATTTCCACCTGCATTAAATGAGATATACATCAGTAGAACAAATTTAACTAAAACTGCAGAAGTTGAAATAAAATTTCAAAATGATACTGTAAAACAAAAAATGGATGGAGTAATTATTGCAACACCTAGTGGATCTACGGGCCATTCATTTTCATTAGGAGGTCCAATTTTGCACGAAAGTTTAGATGTTTTAATAATTACACCTGTTGCACCAGTATACAGATTAGAATCAATTGTAGTTCCAGATGAAAAAATTGAAATTATATGTTCACATGATTGCAACATTGTGATGGATGCTCAAGTGGTTAAAACTGCAGACTATGGAGAACCAATAATTATTAAAAAATATAAAAAACCAGCAGTCTTTGTAAGATTAAAAAAACGAGGACTGAGACAAATGAGTAAACTTGGATTTTAGAATTTTAGATGCTAGCGCATTTTATGCAGGAGTTCCATTTAGAACATCTAATGATTTCTACACAACACCACTAGTTTATGATGAAATCAAACACATAAAGAAAAATCATGGAGCTCTTGAAATTTTACTTGGAGCCAATAGACTAAAAATTAGAGAATCAGATGATAAAGCAACTAAAGCTGCAATAACAGCAGCAAAAGATACTGGATATTTTCCACAGTTATCAAAACAAGATATTTCAATTATTGCATTATGCATTGAAACAAAGGGCGAAATAATTAGTGATGATTTTGCAATTTCAAATGTAGCAAAGAATCTAGGTTTGAAAATATCACCAATTATGACTCAGGGAATAAAAGATGTAGGAAAATGGGTTCATTATTGTCCAGGATGTAGAACTAACCATGCCAATGGAAAAGAATGTCCAATGTGTGGAACACCACTAAAAAGAAAATTACTCAAAGAGTAATCATGAATCATGCAAAGTTTTTTGGTTTGATTTTTTAAGAAATTTACTTTTTGATTCTAACATTTTTTTAATTTTCTTTGCTCGTGCATCACCTAATCCTTCAACTTTTGCAAGATCAGCTGTTGTTGCAGTAAAAACTTTGAAAGGAGTTCCAAATTTCTCAAGCATTCTAACTGCAAATTTTTCTCCTATCCCAGGTAAACTACAAAGAACTGAAAGTTGTTGTTTTTCTAAATTAGATGATTTTTTAATTTTCTTCAAGTAAGGTCCTTTCGGAGCATCTGTTCTAGAACACAATGATACCAATAGTTTTGCAGTGTGAGCTGCACTAGGAGTAGGAATTACTGGAATTTTAAAATCAAGAACAACAGTAGAAATGGCGCCATAAAATATCAAAGGATTCTCAGTAATTTCTTCAATTTCGTCAACATTTCCTTCGATTAGAACAATAGGATACTCAAAATGTTCTTTGAGTCTGGAGCATTGATCAAAAAGTCTTCCATCAAAAACAGAAGACATTAGATCACGAATACTTTTTCTCTCTACGACAGTTTCAGGTGCAACAATGTAATCACCTATTGGAAGTGTCTTCATCTCTAGATTCATACCAACTGACTTTAGAAGTTCAGGAATTCCACTTTTTCGTTCTCGTTCATCTACAATAATTCTAAGATTTTCTAATTTCATAGATAATAGCTGTAAAGATTTGTTAATATCTTATTTGAAATCTGTATAGAATTACTTTCTAGGATTATCTTCTGTTGCTGGAGGAGGACTTGCAGAACCACTTTTCATCATTTCAGTAATTTTTGTTTCTTGTTCTTTTAGAGACTCTTTGACACGAACTTCTTGTTTTTCAAGAACTGTTACACGTGTTTTTGCCATCTCTTGTTTTTCGCCTAATTCATCAATTAATTCTTGTTTTGTTGATTTAATCAAAACAGTGCCAACATGTTTGAATACTGCTTCACCATCTGCAGTTTTTTTTAATTCCTCAAGAGCTTTTTCTGTTTCACCTGCTTCCATTTCGAGATGTTGTTTTTGAGTCATAATTGATTGTAAGTTTTGTTGAGATTGTTGTAATTTCATTATTTGTTCTTGAAGCCATGGAGGCATTTGTCCAGTAGACATGTATTCCCAAAAAATTTATTTCATTATATCTTTACCGATTCAATTGAATCGTGACTTGCTTGAATCAGTCTAAGTGTAGAGTTGAGATTTGCTCTCAAATGAGGTAAATGTTCAGATTCAACTGAAATGATTATCTTTTCATCAAATTTTATCTCAGTTTTCACAGGATTTTCAGGATAAAATTCGTTATCAGTATTTACAGAATCATAAATTGCATTTGTTTTGTCTTTTGCATCAACAGTGATTTTTGCACTATAACTTAATGTCATATGCAGTTCCAGCTACTTTATAGCTGCATTTTTTACAAGACCAAATTCCTACAGCATCTCTACCAAATGTCTTTGAGCCACAATCAGGACAAGTTCTTTTCTCTTTTAGTTGAAAATGTATTTTTGTATACTGTTTTCTAATCTTAATTCCATATCTTGCACCTAGGCCTTTAAGGGATTTTTTTGCTTTTGCCATTTTACTGACCTCCCTGTTGGATTGCTTTTAATTTTTCTCTTATTTTTGCGCCAACTCTAACAGAGATTTCGCCACACTGAACTATTTCATCTTGTGTGAATCCATCAAAACCACCTTTTTGCAATGCACAGATATTTCCATCAGAATCACTAGTAATTGTAATTCTAGCATCCATGCTAGCCCATTCATCTCCATTTGGATCAACTATAATGTGATTTCCAATCTTGCCCATAGTTACAGATACAGGGATTGTTGATATTGGTAATAGAGTGTCTTCACCTTCAACAAGTGTTGCTTTATCATCTACCCAATTCCATTTTGGGGTTTTTGATGTAAGTAATGCAGCAGTAGCAGCATAAGAGCATGCATCAAAGAGGTTTCCATCATAATCAACAACTACATTATCTGCAAATACACCAATAACGGATTTGTCTTTTTCAATAACTAATTGAGAAACATCAACCATGTGACTTTCTCTAATTCCTCTATCAACAACTCTTGCCAATTCAATAACATGAGGTTGTGGAGGTCCAGTTTCTACAGTAGGATGTGAAAGTGGTAATAATTCAGCAGTACAAATGAAAAGACCTTTGTCGCCAGTATCTGGAAATGGTCTATCTGGTTGGATTTTTACTCCGCATATAGTTTCAGTATCACCAAGTCGCACTCTTGCAGACCCGTTTGCTTTAGGAATTGCATTAGTCTCAATTGATAGTTCTCTTGGCTCATCTAATGCTCGTCCATCTATTCTTTTACCTTGTTCTAATAATTCAAGAATTTGTGTTCGCTTTAATTCATCAAGGACAGAGTGTGATGCCATTTCTAGTCGCCTCTATTTCCAAAGTATTTGTCGTGTAGTGCTTTCTTTTGTAATTCATAAACAACTTTACAACCTTCAACTCCAACTGATACACATTTCTTGTATTCTTCAGGAGTTAAAACACCATCTAATTGTAATAATGTAATTTTTTCAAGACTTGGCATGTAACCTATTGGCATATCTGCTTGACCTGCTTGGTCTTCTTCGTTATTAACATCTAAAACTATAGTATCTGCGACTTTACCTGCAGCAATAGCTGCTACCATATCTCTCATTGGAATTCCAGCATCAGCTAATGCAACAGATGCTGCTGTAAGGGCAGCACAACGAGTTCCACCATCGGCTTGTAAGACTTCAATAAATACATCAACTGCAGTTCTTGGGAATTTTTCTAACATTACTGCAGGCTCTAATGCCTCTTTGATTACTTTGGATATTTCAATTTCTCTTCTTGAAGGAGCTGGATTTTTTCTTTCACCAACTGAGAATGGTTCCATATGATATCTAACTCGTAGAATTCCAGTATCTGTATTTGACATGTGTTTTGGATGAACATCTCTTGGACCAAAAATTCCAACTAGTATTTTATTATCACCAAATTCAATGTAAGCAGAACCATCTGCATTTTTTAGTCCACCAGCTTTAATCATAATTCGTCTTGGTTCGTCTATTTTTCTTCCATCACAACGAATTCCATTTTCGTCCAATAGGACCATGGTTGCATCTCTTCCACCCATTATGATTCACCTTTTGATTCTAACATTTCTTTCACTTGATCAGTCAAATTAGCAATATGCGCTTTTTCATTAACCATTTGAATTGCTTTTTTAGCCTTTAATAATCCCTCTGGGGATTCGCATGAGACTACTACCCAGCCATTTTGTCCAATTGTAATTGCAGCATTAGTAGCCATCTCTATAGTCTGAATCATTGTACCTTTTTTTCCAATCAGGCGTGGAACCTTACTTGGTGAGATTTGAACTAGTGCTCCAGAGTCTATTTTACCTAAATCTCTATCTGCAATTGTTACAAGTGGATCTCTTGTTCTATCAAAATTAGCAATTCTGGCAGCAACAAGATCTCCTACTTTAAGTTTTGATGTAAGCTCATCAGCAAAAGCAGAAAAGTCTCGTCCAAAGACATCTTGTGCAGGTAAAAACCCGACATAACAAGAATTGATATCTAATTCCCACGATAGTGATGTATGAGACGTGACTTTGCCAATTACCAAGTCATCAATTTTTGGAATATATTTTCCAGTTAACGGTATTACTTTAACAGAATCATCATAAATTTCAGAAATTCCTATAGCAGTAGCAATTATCTTATTTCCATCAAGAATTACATTTTGTTCAGGTCTAAAAGGCCCAGTAGTTACTAAATCTCCTGGAATAACGTATTTTCGCTTACTATCCATTAAGTCATTACCTCAACTGAAGCAGAGCCTTTGGTTATAGAGCCTAATCTGTCTATCACATTTGGCCTTGCTGCAGCAGGTATTTCAAGTATTGCTTTTAGTGAACCATTATTTTGCCATTCTTCTTTGTGTAAAGTACCAACTGATTTGAGAACAGAATATGATTGAGAAGCATATTGTGCAGGAATGATAATCTCTAATTGTAGACTCTCAGATTTTAAAGCAATAATTGAACGAAGTTTTTCAACAAGATCTTTTACTTGTTCATCTACACTTTTGTGAGGATCAACTGAAACTCTAGCATCCTTCATTGCTTGCTCTACTCTTACTGGAGGATGAGGCAAGTGAGTTTTAGGATCAACGTAGGTCTTTGCAATAAATTCTACAATCTGTTTTCTCTTCTCTTCAATCATTTTTCGTCTTTGATCAGTTGTAAGATTTAGTTCACCTTTCTGAAACATTATCTGAGCAATTTCAGTAGGATCTTCAGTTTTGAAAGCTTTGAATAGTTTTTCAGTTGAGGGCTTTGTGCCTTTTCCTGAATCAGTGTAAATTTCATCTGAAACTAAAACTGCAGAAATATCTTTTTTCTTTCCTAGCTTGTACTCTAATGCAGGATCAGGCTTTACCAAAATCTCAAATTTTTCCCCTTCAAAGGAATATCGTACTACAGTAGTATCGGCCATTTCTAAAATATGTATGATAATTTGGTATTTATCTCCTCATCACAGCGTTTTTTCGTTCCTATTCATACACAAAACTAGTAGATTTTTATGTGGAATTTGAAAATTTTCTTCAAGATTTGTCATCCTTAGAAGTAATTAACAAAAATGATA
Organism: Candidatus Nitrosopumilus sp.; assembly: GCA_028439805.1. Classification (GTDB taxonomy): domain Archaea; phylum Thermoproteota; class Nitrososphaeria; order Nitrososphaerales; family Nitrosopumilaceae; genus Nitrosopumilus. The sequence continues at coordinate 23,167 of JAMHKW010000003.1, forward strand.
AAAAAATGTCTGTAAAGCTAAAAGGCATTCCATTACAATATGCAAATACACTTAGACGTATTTGTCTAAATGGAGTTCCAGTCTTTGCAATTGATACTGTAGATATTATAGAAAATTCTTCTGTACTACCAGATGAAGGTCTAGCACACAGACTAGGGCTAATTCCATTAAAGACAGATTTGAGTAGATTCAATGAACCATCAAAATGTGATTGCCAAAGTGAAACTGGTTGTTCAAACTGTAGAGTTATGCTAGTTTTAGACTCTGGAGATTCTGATACTACAAGAACTGTTTTATCAAATGAGATATCCTCTGAAGATGAATCAGTAAAGCCAGTTTCAGATAAAATTGCAATTGTAGAGTTAACCCAAGGTCAAAAAATCAAAGTCGAATGTTATGCAAGACTAGGACGTGGAACAGAACACGCCAAATGGAATTCTGCAAACATTTCAACTCTTACTGACACTGAGAAAAAAGATGAAAGTACACTCACCGTAGAATCAACTGGAGCTTTAACTCCTGAGCAAATTATTCTTGCTGGAGTTGATGAAGTAAGTAGTAGATTAGGTCAATTCAAAGACATGATCAACGAAATTAAAGAATAATCTAAGCATACACATTATATTTGGGTTTCAAACCGCATTATTCACATGACTAATCAAGTGATTATACGCATGACAAACGATCTAAAGAAAGCATCAGTGAAAAATGATGCTCCAATTTGGGCAAAATTGGCACAGTATGCACAAAAACCATCTATTGCAAGAAGAGACATCAATTTGAATAGAATTGATCAATTAACAAAAGAAAACGATATTGTAGTATTTCCAGGTAAAGTTCTTGGAACAGGTAACGTTTCTCACAAAATTACATTATGTTCATTTTCAATTTCAAATTCTGCTGCTGAGAAAATTATTAGCAGTGGTGGAAAGATAATTAGTCATTCAGAATTAATTGAGCAAAATCCTACTGGAAAAGGAGTTGTACTACTTGGCTAGTCAAGAAACAATAGTCAGAACTGACAGACCAATAGTAGTTGATGCAACAGACCACATTGCAGGCAGATTATCATCTCATGTTGCAAAATTATTACTCAAAGGAAATAGAGTCTCAATTGTAAATTGTGAGAAAATCATGTACAGTGGAACTCGTTCTAATTTAATCAATGAATATAGAGTATTTTTAGAAATTAACAGTATCATTAATCCAAAACACGGACCAGTACACTATAGAAGACCAGATACAATCATCACAAAAATGATTCGTGGAATGCTACCATATGAAGGAAAGCCATCAGGCATTGCTGCACATAAAAGATTAAGAGCATACATTGGAGCTCCAAAGGAATTAAAATCACTTGAGAGAATTCAATTTGAAAAAGCAAAAATTAAAAAAACTGCATCAAACTATACTACAATGGGAGAATTATGCAGAGTAATTGGGTGGACTGAATGACAATTCCAAAGACTGAAATTTATTTTGCAACTAGAAAAAGATCTAGTGCACATGTTTACATTACAAAAGGAAAAGGTAAAGTTAGAATTAACAATGTTCCAGTTGAAATGATTCCACAAGAAACTGCTCGTGAAGTAATTTTAGCACCATTAGAAATCACAGGTGATTTGAGAGATAAAATAGATATTTCCGTTAGAGTAAGAGGTGGAGGTTTTATGGGACAAGCAAGTGCCGTTGCAACTGGAATTTCTAGAGCATTAACAGGATGGACAAAATCTAAAAAAGAACCAAAAGAGCACCCATTCCCAAAATCAACTAGAGAAGACCTTAGAACCCGAATCACAGAATTTGACAAGTATCTAATCAGCGGAGATGCCAGACAAAAAGAACCAAAGAAATTTGGTGGCCCTGGTGCAAGAAGAAGAAAGCAGAAATCCTACCGTTAGGCTGTGAAGGCTGTAATTTTAGCAGGCGGCAAAGGAACTAGAGGCAAACCATATACTGAATATTTTCCAAAAGCAATGACCCCGATTAATGGTAAGCCATTAATTGATTATGTAATAAAATATCTAAAATCATTTAGTTTTGTTAAAGAGATTATCATAATTTCAGATTACAATGGATTTGGAGGACAAATCAAAAACTATTACGGAAATCAAAAAAACATTACTTTCATTCAGGATTCACAAAGTGGTACAGGAGGAGACTTGTTACACATTGAGAAAAAGCTCAAAGGAGAATCAGAATTTTTGTTATGGTTTGTAGATAACTTGTGTGCAATAGATCTAAAAAAGATGAGAGAATTTTTCAAAGAAAAAAATAGTTCAGCATGTATTGCAACTAGAACAAAAAGAAGAGAAGAGACAGGGTTTGCAATTGTGGATAATGGAATTATAAAAGAATTCAAAGAAAAGCCAGTAATGGAATTACAGTTATCTGAATGTTTAGGAATTTACATACTTGGAAAAGACATTATAAAACGAATTAAAACAAAACAAAAACAAAAAAAGATCAATTTATCATATGATATTTTACAACAGTTATCAAAAGAAGGAAAAATTAGTGCGTATGACATTGGAGATAAAGAATGGGTTGATGCAGAGTCGCCCATGGTTTTAGAAAGAAATGAAAAAACGGTAAACAAAATTATAAAACAGATGGGATTTTAGACTCTTTTTCAAATTCAGATATCTTATCTTCAAATTCCAAAGTTTGTGCAATATCATCCAAACCTTCTAAGAGAATTTTTTTCTTGTAAGGATCCATCTCAAATGGTATCTCTTCAGAAGAAGTTTGAATGATTTGTTTTTCAAGATCTACACTAATAGGCTCTAATTCTTGTTGTAATTTCTCGACTATTTTTTCATCTAATGAAATTGGTAAGAGGCCATTTTTGAAACAGTTACTAAAGAAAATATCTGCAAAAGAAGGGGCAATAACTACAGCAAAACCATAGTCTAAAAGTGCCCAAACTGCATGTTCACGACTAGAACCACACCCAAAATTATCCCCAGTTACAAGAATTTTAGAATTATCATATTTAGAATCATTTAAGATAAAATCAGATTTAGGGTTCTCTTTTTCATCATATCTCCAATTAAAAAATAAAAATTTACCAAACCCAGATTTTTGAACTAGTTTCAAGAATTGTTTTGGAACAATTTGATCAGTATCGACATTTACTTTATCAAGTGGAGTGATGATACTTGTTACTTTATTAAAAGAGTCCATTTTATTTCAAATCCAATTCCCTAACATCTACAAAATGTCCTTTAATTGCAGCAGCAGCTGCCATCACTGGACTAACTAAATGAGTTCTACCACCAGTTCCCTGTCTACCTTCAAAGTTACGGTTTGATGTACTAGCACATCTTTCACCAGGAGATAAAATATCAGAGTTCATTCCAAGACACATACTACATCCAGCTTCACGCCATTCAAAATTAGCATCAATGAAAATTTTATCAAGACCCATCTCTTCAGCTTGTTTTTTTACCATTTGAGAACCTGGAACAACCATAGCTCGAACACTTGGTGAGATTTTTTCTCCATTGATTACTTTTGATGCTTCAATAAGATCTTCTAATCTTGCATTTGTACATGAACCAATAAACACTCTATCAATTTTGATCTCAGTGATTGGAGTTCCTGCTTTAAGATCCATATAATCAAGGGCTTTTTCAGCACCTTTCTTTTGATTAGAATCACCTTTAGAAAAGTCATCAGGAGATGGAACTGATTCAGTTACATCACAAGTCATTCCAGGATTTGTCCCCCAACTAACTTGAGGTGCAATGTCATCTATGTGCAAAGTAAATTCTTTTTCAAATTTTGCATCACTATCTGTTTTTAGATTTTCTTTCCAATACTCTACAAGAGATTCATAGTTTTTTGGGGTGTATTGTCTTCCTCTGAGATAATCAAAAGTATGTTCATCAGGTGCAATCAAGCCTGCACGTGCCCCAGCCTCAATTGACATGTTGCAAATGGTCATTCTCTGCTCCATAGAGAGATCAGTGATTCCTTGACCACGATATTCAATTATGGTGCCAGTTCCACCCCCAGTTCCAATATTTTTGATAATTGAAAGTACGATATCTTTGGCAGTGACTGCATGAGGGTTTTTTCTTTTTCCTTCTATTCTAATTTCAAATGGTTTTGGTTTTTCTAACCATAAAGTTTGAGAAGCTAAAACATGTTCAACATCACTAGTTCCAATTCCAAAAGCTAATGCCCCAAAAGCACCATGAGTTGAGGTATGGCTATCACCACAAACAATTGTAGAGCCAGGTAAAGTGATTCCTAATTGAGGTCCAATTACATGAACAATTCCCTGATTAGGACTGTTAATGTCAAATAGTTTGATTCCAAAGTCTTTACAATTTTTTTCCAAAGTTTGTATTTGTACTGCTGAAGTTTGATCTAATATCGGAAGAGACCTATCATTTGTTGGAACATTATGATCCATTGTAGCAATAGTAAGATCAGTTCTCCGAACTTTTCTTTTATTCAAACGTAATCCATCAAATGCTTGAGGAGATGTCACTTCATGTACAAGGTGTCTATCAACATAGATTAGAGAAGGGCCATCTTGCTTTTCAACAACAACATGAGAATCCCATATTTTTTCAAAAAGAGTTTTTCCCATTTCAATCCTGGTCTGGCTTGTACTTGAAGAGACCACCTGCAGCAATTATCTTTCCAATAATTTCTGAAAATGGTTTCATTTTGTATGTCTGATTTGTGGTAATATTTTTAATTTCATTGGCAGATAGTTCAATTTCAATTTCATCGCCTTCTGAAATTCCATCATATGCATCTTGATCAATTTCTATTGGTAACAAAAATGCACCATCAACTGCATTTCGATAAAAGATTCTTGCAAAAGATAATGCAAGTACAGCTTTTACTCCAGAATGAGATAAAGCAATTGGTGCATGTTCACGAGATGAACCACACCCAAAATTCTTACCAGATAAAATAAAATCACCTTCTTTTACTTTAGAGTGAAAATCAGGATCTAGTCCTTCCATTGCATGAGTAGCAAGTTCAGCATAATCATGTACTTTTAGATATTGACCAGGAATGATTACGTCAGTATCAATATTGTCTTGTGCGTATTTTATGACATTACCTTTCATTACAAATCCCTCGGATCAGTGATTTTTCCAGTGACTGCAGAGGCTGCTGCCACTAGTGGAGATGAAAGATAGGTTTGTGAGTCAATGTGACCCATTCTTCCTGGGAAGTTTCGATTAGTAGTACTGATACAAATTTCATCTTTTGCCAAGACACCCATGTGAGCACCACAACATGCTCCACATGTAGGAGGGCCAACTGTTGCACCAGCATCTAAGAAAATTTTCAACAATCCATTTTCCATAGCACGTTGATAAATTGAAATCGCTGCAGGTAAAATTTCAGTTCGAATCTTTACTTTTCTTCCTTTAAGAATTTTAGCTGCTGCTTCCAAATCTTCGTATTTTGCACCAGTACAAGAACCAATGTATGATTTATCCAATTCAACAGAAGGAGCTTCTCTTACAACTGAAATATTGTCAGGAGAAAATGGTTTTGCAACAATAGGTTCCATCTCTGAACCTTCATACTCAAAGACTTTGGCGTATTCTGCATCATCATCACCATTTACCAAATTAATATTTGCAGCACCTCTGCTAGTAAGATAATCAACTATTTTTTGATCTGGTTCAACAATTCCATTTTTTGCACCTGCTTCAGTAGTCATATTACATAATGTTAATCGGCTCTCTACTGACATTTCATCTACTCCACTTCCACCAAACTGCATAGTTCTATATGCACCGCCATCAGTTCCAATATCTCCAATTATTTTTAAGATCATGTCTTTAGCCATTACGTGATCTGGTAATTTTCCATTTATCTTAAAGTACAAAGTTTCTGGAACCTTAAACCAAATCTCACCATTTAACAAAACATAAGCAATATCAGTATGTCCTAATCCACAAGCAAATGCACCCAAAGCACCAGTTGTGTTAGTATGAGAATCCCCACCAACATAAACATCTCCTGGCATAACCATTGCTTCTTCATGAGATAAGGTATGACAAATTCCGTATTGCCCCATACCATATTTGAAATGTTTTTCAATTCCATATTTTTTGGTAAAGTTTGATAATTTTACAATATTTTCTGCAGATACTTTTTCTGCTGAAGGAACAAAATGATCTTCAGCTACCCAAACTTTGGTAGGATCCCATAATTTATCAACAGAAATTCCTTGATTCTTTAGTTTATCAAAGACCTTGATGACGCCTGGTCCTGATACATCATGCATCATGACCTTATCGACATTAGCAAAAATCACATCATCTGGCGATACCTTTGGTTTTCCAGATGCACGCGCAAGAATCTTCTCAACAATATTCATAAACAAAAAAGCTCGTCTAACAGATTAAAAGCTTTTCAGAACAATAAAAAAGAAATAGAGTGCTCAAAATATTATGCAATTAACCGTTTTACCACTTTTGGCAGATAGACGAGAAGAAGAATTTGATGTTTTTGAGGTCTTATTAGAAACATTAGAAAAAAACAATACAAAACTGCAAGATGGAGATGTTTTAGTAATTTCAACAAAATATATCTCAAATTCTCAGGGAAGAATAATTGAACTACAAAAAGTCAGAGCATCAGATGAAGGTACAGAAATTTCAAAAAAGTTTCAGTTAAAACCCGAAATTGCTGAAATAATCATCAGAGAGTCTGATAAAATTTTTGGCGGTATTGGAGGATTTGTAATTACATCATCAGATAGTATAATGGCACCAAATGCAGGAATTGACAAATCTAATGCAAAAAAAGGAAGAGTGATTCTATACCCAACAAATCCATATCTCATTGCAGAACAAATTCGTAGAAAAATTTTCTTAAAATTATTCATTCATGTTGGTGTAATTCTAGTTGATAGTAGATTAATGCCAGCAAGAATTGGAACATCAGGAGTTGCAATAGCATGTGCAGGAATTGAACCAGTTTTAGACATGCGAGCAAAAAAAGATCTTGATGGCAATCCATTAAAAGTAACATTTCAGGCAGTAGTTGATAATCTTGCAACAATTGCAAATCACAAAATGGGTGAAGGTGCAGAATCAAAACCATTTGCCATAGTTAGAAATTCAGGTGCAAAACTTACTGATAGAAAAATCAACCATACAGAGATGGCAATATCACCGAATCAATGTGTTTACGTAAGAGGGTTATCAAATTCTGCAGATTTTAGTTCTAGTTAGTTCTGCTTTAAATAGAGGTATTTTGGGGAAAAAACAATGGAGTATCTTACTACATACCCTAAGACAGTCTCATTTCTTGATGGATTAAAACACAAAATTGGTGTTGACAGTAAAGAAGGAGTTGAGCAACTTCACATTGTAGTAAAGAAAAGTTTTGAAGAATTGATGAAAATTTTTGCAGAAGAAGGATTTACCAAAGTGAAATTTGAGCATAAACAACCTGGACAAATTGGAAATGGACTTAATCTAAAATTAAAAAAACCATGGGAGATGCACGTTAGGATGGTTGATCTAAAGAAAGGATTAATCGGAATTCATGCAGAAGTTGAGGTTTCAAGAGATTATCTTCAGCATCTCTTCTCTCAGAGAACACCTGTTGTATACGAAGTAGAAGAGATTTTAAAAAAATACCAAGTAGATTACAATATTTGGCACGATAAAATTAAGAAAAACGTTATTGCTATTGTAGATAACTATAAAGTCAAACTTGCAACTCCAAGTCTTCCAGTATTTGCATGGAAGCCAATGTTATTTGTAATTGGAACAATTGCTGCTTTTTATGGTTGGAAATATTTCAACACTATCTGGTAGATTAAACACCCAGAGATTCAGCTTTAGTTAATTCTAAAAATACCTTATCTCCAACTCCAAGACCCATGTCTTTGTATTCATGCATTTCAAGTTTTAATTGAGTAACACCACTTTGCATTCCAATGCCGCCTCCACCAGCAAACATTTTGTTTAGATCCTTCATCATGTCATTCATGTTTGAAAATCCCATGACCTTTGGGCTACCAAAAGGAGGTTGTGGGTTTTGAGTTCCTTCCTTAAGATCTTTAATTGAGGATAATGAGACTAGTACGTATGGTGCCCCATCAGGTGCAGAATCAATACTTTTTACTACAAATTCTTTCTTCATGTCTGGATTAACTATCTCTTGCCATATAATTTTAATTTTAAGGTGGATTTGACCCAATATTACTAGGTTTGAAGCTTTAATTACAATTTTTAGGATTTCAAATCATTGCCTGAGAGTCTAAAGACTACATTACAATACTATGGAATTTCACCATGGGAAATTGAAGTTCTGTATGGATTTCTAAATTCTCATTTTACAGTCATTCAAGATGAAATTGAGCAAGATGATGAGGATTATGTGAGTTCCCTAGATATGGAAATTCCTCTTTCATTTAATGAAGCATTTTTTCAATGGTTTGATTTTAAACGTTGGGAAAAAGTCAAAGCAATTTTCAAAGAGATGAAGAGGAGAAGAGGCAGTGGTAATGCTTTAAAAATTAAAATCACTTTTTCTGGGAAACCAAGAATTATTTTTACTGTTGATACTATAGAGAGGCAGTGGTTTGATAATGCATTAGAAAAAATTGATTTTGTTTTAGAATTATTGCCATATCATCTAGATCCTAACAAACTGCCATCAGAAATTTCAGAAATGACATACAAGTTTGATCCAAAATCAATTAGATGGCGTCTTGACACAGCATCATCTGAAAATAAGAAATATACTTTTAGTGCAGATTCTTGGAAAGAGATTACTTGAGATCTTTTTGTAACGGTTCTAATAATTCATGTAGTTCTTTGTATTTTGATTCAAGAAATTCTAAAGCATTATCTAATTTCTTTGATTTTCCATACTTGTAACGAATAAGTTCACGATGATGCCAATATGTTTTACTGTCATCAACTGAGATAGTTGTAAAATAATCTGCTCCTTTCAAATTATCAGAAAGTTTTACATCATGAGGAAATAGCATATCTACAATAAACCACTCATCTCCATCAGGATAATCAGAACCAGTCTCAATGTCAAAAAATATGTGTAGCAAATCAGACTGCATTAGTCCATCGTCATTTATGGAGGGATGTTTTACAGATGATTTCTGAAAATCTAGATTAACTAGTTGGGGTTCAAAAAACCCCTTGATAATTGATTTTCTAAATATTTTGTTTGCCTCATTAATATTCAAATGCAAAATAATATTCGACAAAACTTGCCTATAACTTGTTAGGTTTAGGACAAGAATTTACACTTCTAGAGAATCTAAAATCTTCGAGATATCAGTATTTGAGATACCATTTTTTGAGATATTTTGTTTTGCAGGTGGATTTTCCAAATAATTTGGAATCTTGTCTTGTAATCTAACAGTGTAAGGGGTAGTGATTTCATTTTTGTAAAATATTCCAGTTGGTATTTTGTTTCCCCACTCTAGAGATTTAATTAATGCTTGAGATAGTTTTTCATTTACTTCAATGTCTGAATCATAATGAACTACTGGCTCATATCCAGTATCTTCTAGTTTGTAAATTCTAGAATGTCTTTTTTGTGCCTCATCCATCAAATCAGCTCCTGCATACCAGTCCCTAGTATTGAGATCATTGTATGTAGGACAGGGTTGTAACACATCCAAAAATGACAATCCTTTGTGATTAACTGCCTGAACTATCAAATCTTTGAGATGTTTGACGTCATAAGAATAACCACGTGCCACAAATGTAAAACCACTTGCAATTGCTAATCCAATTGGATTTACATTGGAATTAGTATTTGGAGATGGAAGTGATTTTGTTTTTTCTCCTAGTTTTAAAGTTGGAGATGCTTGCCCTTTTGTTAAACCATAAACACCATTATCAAAAATTATGTAAGTCATATCCACATTTCGTCTACCAGCGGCAACAAAATGACCAGCACCAATTCCTAAACCATCACCATCACCACCTACTGCAACAACTGTCATCTCAGGATTTGCAATCTTGGCACCTTGTGCAAATGTCAAAACTCTTCCATGTAATGTATGAATGCCATAAGTATTGATAAAATGAGATGTCTTTCCAGAACAACCAATTCCAGAAAAGATTGTAGTTTTGTCTCTTTGTAAACCCATATCAGCTAAAGCCATTTGGATTGCATTGACTATTCCAAAATCACCACATCCAGGACACCAATCATTGTGAACATCGGTTTTGAATTCAGCAGGTTTAAGCGCCATGCATTAAAACCTCCCGTTTGTTTGCTTTATTTTGAATAATTTTTTTAAGTGAATCATAAATTTCCGTACTAGTCATGGCTCTGCCAGTATATTTTAAGATGAAATAATCAATATCACGTCCAATATTTTGTTTGAATAGTTTTCCTAACTGTCCGGAATGATTTGCTTCAATATCAATAATGGTCTTGGCATCTTTTAGTAAAGATGTAACATAATCTGCTGGAAATGGATGTAATAGTTTTAGTTGAATAAATCCAATTGAGATTCCTTCTTTTTTGAGCATTTCTAATGCATCAAGAATAGGACCCTTTGCAGAGCCCCAGGAAATTATAGTATAATCTTCAACTCCAAAAGAGATTGCTTGTTCTGTTTCAGGGATGTTTTTGAGGATCAAATCCAGCCTAGACATTCTCTTATCCATCATATTTGCACGTAAAACTGGATCTTCTGTGATATGACCAGTTTCATCAGATTCATCACCAGTACTCCAAAATATTCCATTATCAATTCCTAATCTAGAACGTGGAGATACGCCATCATCAGTAAACTCAAATCTTCGATAACCATCATCAACTGTTTCTAAGAGTTTACCTCGATTAATTGAGATTTTTTGCGTATCGAATCTTTTGCAGGTAATAACTGAGCTTGCAAGAAATTTATCCATCAAATGAATAAGAGGAACTTGAAAAGTATCAGCATAGTTAAAACAATTACCAGTATCGTAGAAACTCTCTTCAATGTCACCGGATGCATAAACAATTTTGGGAAAATCTCCATGTCCTGCAAACACTGAGAAAAGTAAATCGTCTTGGCCATGTCTTGTTGGAAGGCCAGTAGATGGTCCACTTCTTTGATAATTAGTTATAACAATAGGCACTTCATTAATTCCTGCCCAACCAATCATTTCAGTCATTAATGCAAACCCAGGACCAGAAGTACATGTAGCAGAACGTGTTCCAGTTAATGCTCCTCCAATAGTCATTCCCATTGCACAGATTTCATCTTCTGTTTGAATAACAGCAGTAGAACCAGGCCTGTCATCAATTATTTCTAAAATTTCATTTGATTCAAGAAATACTGATTCATCAGAAGCAGGAGTAATTGGATAGTAAGGTTGGAACCTACAACCACATGCCATCTTACCTAATGCAGTACCTTGATGTCCTTGAACCAAAAGAGTTCCAGGTTCTTTTTGAATTCCAGATAACAAATGATCAAAACTTTCAAACTTTGTAGTTGCATAGTTATATGAATAATTAGCAGCTTGCTGATTAATTTCTGCGATTTGTAGTTTTTTTGAAAAAATTGTTCCTATTGTTTTTTGTAACGAATCAGGAGGCATCTTCACTAATCCTAAAGACAAAGATACGCCAATCACATTAAACATTCTGATTAATCCTTTCAAACGTGGATTGTCAGTTTCTTCAGCAAGACTAGTAAGAATAGATTTGAAAGATACTGGAAAAAGAGATACACCTTTTTCTTTTGCAATCTCTAAAACTCCTGCAATTGTAAATGGTTTATTTTTTGATTCTAAATCTTTGTGTAATCTTTCTTTGAATGGAGCATCAAGAGTACGGACGTCATCAGTTTTTGTTTGATCTAAATCAGAATCATAGATAATTCCACCACCAAAAATCACTTCATCAAAATGACGAAAGATTGTTTCAGCATCAAATGATGCCATTAACGTTACATCATTTACATTTGAATGGATTTTTTGATCAGAGATTCGTACTGTAAAGTAACTATGTTCACCTTTGATATTTGAATAAAATTCTCGTTTTCCAAAGACCTGATAACCCATCTCAGCGCATACACGAGAAAATATGTTGGCACCTGACTCAACCCCACTTCCTTGTGGACCTCCAATTAGCCATGTAAAATCAACTAAACTCACAACAAGTCACCTTGATTTTGAATAATAATCTGTTTTACCAATTTAATCAACCTCCAGTTGCTGCATCAAATAACGCACAATCACATTTGTCACGTTCTCCACAATAAGGACATACACATACACATTTTTCAATTGAATTTCCACATTCTATACAAATAGCAAACTCTTCTTCTTTAACTTCAGAAGACATAAGGAAATTACAAAGAAATCGTATAAATGGTTTGGTATAAATCGGAAGTTAATGAAAAAGAAAGTATTCCTTACAAGAACATTACATGATTTTGCACTAAAAAAATTGAAAAAAAGATATCAAATAGAAATTCATTCTGGAAAAATTCCTGTACCTCAAAGTAAACTACGATCAAAAATAAAAGAGATTGATGGTCTGATCTGTTTTCCATATGATATAATCAATAAATCAACAATTGATTTAGCAAAGAATCTAAAAGTGATTAGCACCTATAGTGTAGGTTTTGATCATATAGACACTAAATATGCAAAGAAGAAGAAAATTCGTGTAGGGTATACTCCTGAAGTATTAACTGATGCAACAGCTGATCTTGCATTTTCATTATTACTTGACATACTGAGAAGAATCTCAGAAGGGGACAGAATTATTCGAAATGGAAAGTGGAAAGTAATCTATGGCGCATATGATTATGTGGGAATTGATTTACAAGGTAAAACTTTAGGCATTTTAGGTTTAGGTAGAATTGGAAAAACTCTTGCCAAAAGAGCAAAAGCATTTGATATGAAATTAGTATACCATAATAGAAAACGTGTTTCTAAGACAAGCGAAAAAACATTAGGAGTAAAATATGTCTCATTTGAAAAACTAGTCACACAAAGTGATATTATTTCAATTCATGTTCCACATACAAACCAAACAGACCAGATGTTTAACATGAAAACTTTTAGAAAAATGAAAAAATCAGCATTTTTGATAAATACATCAAGAGGAAAAATAGTTAATGAAAAAGATCTTGCAGTAGCATTAAAGAAAAAAATTATTGCAGGTGCAGGATTAGATGTATTTGAGGAAGAACCAATTAATCAAAAACACCCATTAGTGAAATTACAAAATGTGGTACTAGCACCACACATAGGAAGTTCAACAAAAGAGACTAGAGTCAAAATGGCAGAGATTACTGTAAAAAATCTTGAACTTGGAATGAATGGAAGAAGTCCGATCTATTCAGTAGGATATTGATTTTTACGCATGAGTTACAAGCAAAAAAATGTTCAGTTTTTATATCTAAATTGCAATGTAATATCAGATTGAAAAAATTCAAACATACAAACGAAGAATTAGAATTAGCAAAATTACAATCTGAAAAAGAGAAGAAGGAAAAAGAATCTCAAGAATAGTATCTTTTCTCCTTGTCTTTTTCAGACAAGGTTTTTTTTTAAAATTTGACTTTAGAAGAATATTTTTGATTTCGTTCATCATAGATTTTTTTTCTTTCAGAGATTAATGTTTTAGACTCGTCGTACATTTTTGTAAAAAATGCTGCTAAAATACGCTCTCCATTTTTATTAAAAAATCTTACACTAAAACTAGTACGCTCAGGCTTTTCTTCTTGTATGAACTCTGCTGATTTTATCAATTCTGAATTAATATGCATGTGAGCAGGACCATCATTATCACCAATAGTAATCCATTTTTCTTTTTGTCTAATACTAAGAGAATTACTTCTAACTTCACTTACAGCACCATCATTTCTTATGATAATCAAAATATCATCAACTTTGACTAAATCAGATAATAACTCTAAAAGCAACAAGTATTCTTGAAATTAAAATTATTTCAATTTTTAGAGTTATTTCATATCAATTTGAACAAAATCGTCTGCATCTCCATGAATACAGTCAGTTCCAACTGCTTTGAGAGGTGAAAAATTGATTTTTCCGTCATATATTTTTCCTTCAGTCTGAAGAATTCCAATTTTACCTGAGACAATTTGTTTATGTTTTTCACAGGTCACTCCAACCATGTATTCATCTTCACCAGCAATAATTGAAACAACAAATTCTGGAGGATTCACACATTGTTTTCCCTCTTCTGTTACTGAACACTTGTCAGGAAGCATAAACGAATTTCAATTGTTATAGAATATTAAGCTTGATTGAGGACGTCATTAAAATTCCAAATAGATTCTTTAGAATTTTCCTTGTAATCTAAAAATCCTTTTTCTTGAAGTTTTTGAATAATAAATGCAGAATATGCAGGAGCTCCAGTTGCACCAGGAGAATTATAATTAATTATGTTAAAGGAGTGTTCATTTTCAAGCTCCATTACATCTAGTAGAAATTTTCCTTGCGGAGTAATAATTGGAGAACGAACACCTGCAGTTCCTTTTTTTGAGAAAAATTTAGGTTGAACTTTTGGAATAAATTTCTGTACACGTTTAATCATTGCAGTTTTAGAGATGGAGCTAAGCCATTCTTTTGAAATTAGAGATAAAAATTCAGAATCAGCAAATAGTTTTTTTGCATTACCAGTAACTACATCTTTTAGTTTTGAAAGTGACGTACCTAAATCTCCAATGTATCCTTCAT
>JAMHKW010000030.1:0-14262 GCA_028439805.1 Candidatus Nitrosopumilus sp.
TTTGATATTGTAATTATCTCGTCTGTTGCAAGTTCTAAATAATCTTTAGATAAAATAAAAAAACTTTCTGGCATTACATTATTGCCTTTGCAATTGTACTGGAAACATCAACAATTGATGTTTTACCTGGAATTGTATTTGCACTAACAATTTTTGTTACTCCTGCTCTTCTTATCTTCTTTTCAGCATCATTCATTAAAAGAGCATGAGTACATGCAACATACACTCTCTTACATTTTTGTTTTTTAAGAAATTGTGTTGCTTTAACTATACTTCCACCTGTACTTATCATATCATCAACTAAAATAAGATCTCTATCCATAACATCTGTATTTTTTGTTTTAATTTGTATTTTACCTGTTTTTCTATCTCTTTTTTTCTCTAGAGCAATATACTCTGTTCCAAATTCTTTTGCAAATTCTTTTGCTCTGTCTTTTCCTCCTTGATCAGGTGATACAACTAAGGGATTTTTCAGGCTCAATTTCTTGAAATATTTTACTAGATCTGGAATTGCAGTCACATTTTTTGTTTTGATTGTAAAGTGCTTGAGCCCAACCATACTGTGAATATCAACTGCAATTATTTTTGATGCACCTGCTCCTTTGAATAATTTACCAAGAACTTTCATTGTAACAATCTCTCCTGGTAGAAATTCTCTATCTTGCCTTGCATATCCCATATATGGAATCACCACAATTACTTCAGATGATTTTTCTTTAGCTCTTGAAATTAATGATAATACTTGAACTAGATTAGTATCAACAGGGGGATAAATTGATTGTACAACTATGGTCTTTCTTTTGGACAGTTCTCCACTAAGCGTAATTTTGCTTTCTCCATCAGCAAAAATTCTAACTTCTGATTTTACAAGATTTGCCTTTATTTTTCTAGATAATCTTCTTGCTAAATCTTCTGAAGCTTTTCCACCAATTACTGATAGTTTAGTCAACAAGAAAATGTGATTTAATGGGATTCTTAAGTTTTGAGAAGATCACTCATCTCCACCACCACGAGCAATATCTCCTATACCATATTCGTCAATAACCTTATTTCTTTGATCTTTTAACTTGTCGATCTCCTCTTGTTCACGTTTTTCATCCCCTTGGTACACTGTTCTAATTGGCCATGGAATTCTAATATCATATCTCTTGAATTCTTCGTACATGATCATTCTCATGTCGGTTTTAGCTTTGAATTGTGCACCATAATCTCTGACATATACTAATAATATAAAATCTAATGCAGAATCATTAAAATTATTAAATCTCACAATTGGTTGATTAATATCAACATGAATATCTTTATCACAACCACAACTTGGTTGATTATCTTTCAAGTATGGACATCGCATTTGTCTAATTAGATGTTTACCTTTACCATCAACTACTTCTTTCATTGCACGTTTTCCAACTTTTACAAGAATTGCTGAAACTTGTTTAGGATCATTAAGATAAGAAACACCTACATCTACAATAGCAGGTACCATCTTTATTCCCTGTGTATAGTTGATTACTTGTGCATTAATTAATTGCCTTGTTGGAATTATTGCAATTGATTCGTTTAATGCATCTCGAATATAGGTTACTCTAGGCGTAATTTTATGTACATATCCATTATATCCTGTATCAAGTTTGATACGCTCACCTTCGATGAATATCTTATCTTTTCGAATCATAATATATGCAAAATAATTCTGCATAGTCTCTTGTAATGCTAATCCTATACCAATTGCCAATCCTCCTGTAGCTGTAGCAAGTACAATCAAATCAACCCCCCACCAAGCAACAACCCCTAAAAATGTTGCAATAAAAATTCCTACTGGAAGAATCTGTTTTGCAGATTTTGGAATACCTTCTCTTTTCTTTTTTGCATAACCTGGAGGACGAGAACTTGGAATTAGTGGTTCATAACCATTTGTTCTCTTTTCCTCTCTCCATATATCAATTGGAAATATTTCATCAGGCTTTACACCCGGTTTTAACTTTCTTCCAGATTGATTGTTACCAGTAATACAGTTTTGATAATATTTTTCATATTTTGTACGTTCTGATTTTTTCCATTCTTCAAATGGATTATCAACTAATTTTTCAAATCCACCAATTGGATTACCTTTTGTTGTTCGGAATTGTTCTAATTGATGTCTTCCTTCTTCTGTTTTGAGCAATTTCTGAAACTCTTCATCATCAATGTCTTCTGGAGTAATCTTTGGTGGAGCCCATTTGTACAATTTATGAAATAAGTCATCTTTATCATCAACAAATCCCCTCATTTCAAACCAAGCATCAAAATCCTCTCTTTCTAACCTTGATTTTTCACGTTTAGTAAGAGCAATTGGAACAAGATGAGAAATCGTATAACCAATTACTAAAATGTTGAAAGTATTGAGAATTTTTGTAAATACTTCTTGAGGAGATATCTCTTCATCTCCAACTATCGATAAATCTTCTCCTAACAAAACACCAGTTTGTATGTAAATATTAATTGTAGTAATTAATGCAATTGCAAAAAATGGAAGAACAGCTCTTCTTAGAAATCTTGAAAAATGTGGTCTTTTATAATAGAATTTCTTTGAACCTACCCAAGATGAAAATTTTCTATAACCAAGAGCAATTCCAATCATACCTGCAATCATTATGAAAAATGCAATTTGAAGTGATTCAGATGATGCTAAAAGCTGTGAAACAGTTTCAAACTCACCTGCGGAAATTTGTGTCAAGTCACCTTCAGCCATGTTTAATCACCATTCTAATCAAATTCATGTCCTAGAATACAAAGGTTAACCCATATTATCATTAAATTCAAAAAATACTATGCGTAAGTAATCTGCAACCTTTAACAATGGTTAATGCACTATTTACAAAATGACCCACCAAGAATCAGTTTGGGATGACTCACCATCACTAAAATCATATACATTAGCAAATTTTCGTACTCTACCACAAATTCAAAACATGTCTGAAGAAACACAATTTGAAATGGAAGTTGTAGGAAATGTTTTGCCCTTTAAAGCAAACAATTATGTCGTTGAACAATTAATTGATTGGAACAATATACCAAATGATCCAATGTATGTTTTAACTTTTCCGCAAAAAGGAATGTTAAAACCAGAACATTATAAAAAAATGGCAACTGTTTTAAAAAATAATTCTGATAAAAAAGAAATTGCATCTATTGCAAATGAAATTCGTTTGCAACTTAATCCACATCCTGCAGGACAAATGGAACTTAATGTCCCAACACTCAAGGATGGAACCAAGTTGTATGGTATGCAACATAAATACAAGGAAACTTGTCTCTTCTTCCCAAGTCAAAGTCAGACTTGCCATGCATATTGTACTTTTTGTTTTAGATGGCCACAATTTGTTGGTATGGATGAAATGAAATTTGCAATGAAAGAAGGAGAACAACTTGTTCAGTATATTACAGAGCATCCAGAGATTTCTGATGTACTATTTACCGGTGGTGATCCAATGATTATGAATGCAAAAATATTTTCAAAATATATTGATACACTAATTGATTCAAAACTCCCAAATCTTAAAACAATTAGAATTGGAACAAAAGCACTATCTTATTGGCCTTACAAATTTTTAACAGATTCTGATTCTAAAGAAATGCTGGATATTTTTAAAAAGATTACTGATAATGGATTACATCTAGCATTTATGGGTCACTTTAATCACTTGAATGAATTATCAACAGATGCTGTAAAATCTGCTATTAAAGAAGTAAGAAAAACAGGTGCACAGATTAGAACACAATCTCCTCTTTTAGCACATATCAATGATGATTCAGATATGTGGGCAAAAATGTGGAGTAAACAAGTTCAGTTGGGTTGTATTCCATACTACATGTTTGTAGTTCGAGATACTGGTGCTCAGCATTACTTTGGTGTTCCTTTAGTAAAGGCGTATAATATCTTCAAAAAGGCATATTCTTCAGTTAGTGGACTAGCAAGAACTGTTCGTGGACCTAGTATGTCTGCAACTCCCGGAAAAGTACATGTTATTGGAACTGCAACTCTAAATGATCAAAAAGTCATTGTTTTGAGATTTTTGCAGGGCAGAAATCCTGACTGGGTACAAGTTCCATTCTTCGCAAAATATGATGAAAATGCAATCTGGCTTGATGATCTAAAACCTGCATTAACTGAAAAGTTCTTCTTTGAAGATGAGATGAAAAATTTCAAAAAAACAAATCCAATAGATGATTATCCTGAATCTTAGAATTCACTTTTAGGAAATAAGTATAACATTTTTAAAATCATATTCAGTTTTTTTAATATGAAATTAAAACTCTTAGCATTACTTTTGTTAATTATTCCAGGCTTAGCTATAACTGCAAATGGACATACTATTGATTCTGTTGGAGGATATAGAGTAGAAATTGGTTGGATGAATGAACCAGTTGTTTCTGGAGAAACAAATGCAATTGAGTTCTATGCAAGTCCTCTTGAACATGGTTTAGAACTTGAAGATCAAGAATTTAAAAATGGAATTTCTGGATTGAAAAAAACAATCAAAATACAATTAATCTATAAAGATGAAAGTATTACACTTCCTTTGTCACCTGATCACGACATACCAGGAAAATATTATGCATTTATCAATCCAACTGTTTCAGGATTCTATCAAGCAAATGTTTTGGGAACAATTGAAGATACATCAATTAGTCTATCAATGCATCCACCAAAAGTTTCTGAACGTGCTTACATTGAATTTCCTGAACCTTCAGATCTTACTGTACAACAAATGATTGATGGGCATACTACATTGATTGAAGATATACATGATTTGAAAGAATCAGTAAACAATTTAGAAGAAATAGAACCAAATAATGTAGGATATCTGGGTATTGGAGTTGGAATTATTGGAATTACTATTGCAGTAATTGCACTTGTAAAATCTAAGAAAAATTAACTAGAGTTTAATATCTTAGAATTTTTAGAAATCTTATAGAAAACTGCACCAATCACTATGATTACAACTCCTACAACTACAACTTCAATTTCAAATTGGAATGCCATATACACTGAAATTCCTAATCCAAATAATGGAAGAATTGGAAATTTTCCAACATTAATGGGAACTTTGAATTTTCGTTCGATATCAGGTTCCGTATAACGTAAAACAATGACCGCCAAATTTACAGCAGCAAAAGTAATTACAATTGCAAAAACGGTAATGTTTGCAACAATTACAATATCTCCAATTAATGTAAAAGCAATAGATGTTATTAGAATCACAATAACAGCTACCCAAGGTGTTTTTGTTTTAAAATGAATTTTTCCTAATATGGCTGGAAATACTTTTTCTTTTGCCATGCCATAAAAAATTCTAGAACCTGCAACAAGAGTAATCAAAACTGTATTGGTAATGGCAAAAAGAGCAATAGATGAAAGTAGAATATGTGCTTCTGATCCCAATCCTCTTTCTGCCACTAATGCAATTGGGGCAGCTGATGTGGCAAGTTCTTCCCAATTTACAACTTTGACTACAGCTAAAGAAACTAGTATGTACAAAATACCCGATATTATAACTGATAGAATTATTGCTCTGGGAAGTGTTTTTTTAGGTTTTTTTACCTCTTCTGCTATGTTTGCCATGTCTTCAAATCCAATGAATGCAAAAAATATCAATACAAATGCAACAACAATCCCAGTGAAACCTGTTGGGCTTTCAGTATAATTCACAGGTTCAGGACTAGTAAATGTAAAACCAATTATAATTATCAAAATCAATCCAGAAGCTTCAATTATTGTAAAAATAGTATTTGTCCACGCTGATTCTCTAATTCCTACAAAATTTACTATTGAGAGAATAACTAACAACCCAATAGCAGAAATAATTATTGGAATGTTTACAAATTCCGCAAAATATCCTCCAAATCCTAACGCAACTGTTGCAGCCGTAATTATGGATGTAATTGCTGTTAACCAACCTATTAGAAAAGCGAAAAAATTATTCTTAAAAGCATTTTTAATGAAAACATATTCTGCAGCTGCTTTTGGAAATATTGATGATAATTCAGCATAACTAAATCCTGCAAATAATGCAACAATAGATCCCAATACAAATGCAATCCATACAGAATCTCCTGCAAAACCTGCAGCTTCACCTATTAGTACATAAATTCCAGCACCAAGAATTAATCCAGTACCATACATTGTGAGTTGGAAAAGTCCCATGTGCCGCTTTAATTCAGACATTAGATGACGTCTCCAATGAACTAGAAAATTTAACTTCTTTCTTAGATATTCAATGTATGTAATAACCTACAAGTATAGGAATCATAAAAAATTATTCAAGTTGATGTAAAGAATGGTAGAAAGTAATTATGATATTCTAGGAATTATGGAAGGGTCAACTGAGAAAGAAATCCGAGATGCATTTAGACGATTAGCTCTTCAATATCACTCAGATCGTGGTGGTGAAAATGAACAATTTATCAAAATTAAACAAGCATACGAAGATCTCAAAATTGGCAAAAAATATCCTGAGACTGACTTTGAAAAAATAAAAAATTCAAGAGTATATTCTGGTGATTCTGAAGCTGATGTTAGAAGAAAAAATCAGATTCTAGGTCAACAACTATTCAAAGAAATGAAAAATGCTGAAGAGTGGGTAGCAGCCTTGAACAAATCAAACTCTACTGCAACACGATTGTTTGGATCAAAAACTCTCGGTGAAATTGAATTAGAGAGAAAGGCAAATGGTGCTCTATCAATTAAAGGAAACTTCATGGCTGGAAGTTTCACTTATGATGGCCCAATAATTATGCAAGGAAGTATAACTAGTCCATCGTGGACACAGGAATTTCAATCAAATATTCATCTCACTAAAGGAGATTTCAAATTTATGAATGCTTTAGAAAATAAATACAAAATTGAAAATGGTGCCAAAATTACTGTAGATAATGGAGATGTTGTAGTAGGAAATATCTTTGGCAGAAAATATAAAGTTGCTGACGATGTAAAAGTTGGTGTATTTCAAATTCAAAAACACAGAACACACATTTCAGCTCCAAATGGAAAAATCATTGCTGAAAATGTTGTAAATACTGTTTTACTTGATGCAGATACAATTATTGTTCTTAATGTAGAAGATGACGTAATATTATCTGCACGTGAAATTTTATTTTATGGAGGAAAATTTACTCATGATTCTATAATTGAATTAAAACAAGGTGGTTTAATTCGATTTTTTGAAAACTTTTCAATTCAAGGATTAAGTGGTGATGCAATAATCAAACTTGAAAATGGTAAAAAAATCCGATTGTTTGATCTAAAAACTAAAAAAATCAAAGATTTAGCTGATGAATTTGTACCTAACAAGGAAAATTATGAAAAAGATACTACAATGGTTGGACATGGATTTACAATTACATATGATATGTTGGATAATCTTTCAAAGAAACCAACTAAAAAACAAAATAGTTGGGCATCAAAATTTGGTTTTTCTAAAAACTAATCAATATCACTATTGAAAATAATCTTATGCATTTAATTAACTAATTCTTGCTTTTGAAATGTGAATTATTTATTCATATTTTCATTATTAGTTATTTTACCCTCAACGTTTGTTGTATATGCAGAAGAGTATATCATAGATATCCCATTTGGTGCTTATAATCCTGAATTAAATACGCCTGCGAAAGTTTGGTATGATCCTCCTCAAATGTTCGTTACAGTTGGTGATATTATTACTTGGTATAATGATGATAGAGAGGGTCATACAGTAACAAGTGGAGAAGGATCAGGTAGATTTGGTTGGATGAATGATAATTTTGGAACACCTAATGATTATTTTGATAGTGCTAGATTCATGCCAGGAGAATCCTGGTCATACGAATTTGAAGAATCTGGAACTTTCTCATATTATTGTACAATTCATCCTTGGATGGAAGGAATTATAGTTGTTGAAAAAGAAATTCCAGATTATCCACATGATGCAACAGGTAAAAAATTAGAGTTTCCACTTTTACAATATACACCAGATAGAAATATCGAAGTTAATCTAACATGGGATCCACCTGTTATCAAAACTCATGAAAAAATCCAAATTCTATATCAGTTCTATGATCCACAAACAAATTCTAACCTTGCAAAAATGAAATATGATATTATATTTTTTCAAAATGGAAAAGAAATCTTTCGTGATGAAGGACTAAACCAAATTGGTGGAGATTATAGAAATTTTATTTTTGATAATTCTGGATCAATTATTATTAGAATAGAAGGAATTCATTCACCTTCAATTTTTGCTGAAGAAGGTGTAACTGTATCTGGAAATGTTGAAAATAAAGCACAAAGATCAGTAGATTTTACTACTGTAGTATATGATAATCCAGAAAAAATCAGTCATGAAGATTATCATACAAAACCCGCTCAAAGACTTGAAACCTATTATGAATTAATGACATTCATCATTATTGTTCCAGCTATTTTATTTATTGGTGCATTACTCTGGTTAAAGAGAAAACCAGATCTTCCACAAAGTAAGCCAGGGGCTGTAAAAATCTAAAATAATAAAAAGAAATTAAAAAATGATTGAACTAATCTAATCGATTAATTCAGTCCAACCTTTTACGAAGACTGAGTTTTTGTAGAGTGGAACTGGTTGTCCAACTGTAAAGTCCATTGGTCTCATCCAAAAGATTGCTTTTGTTGGGCATACACCGATGCATGCACCATCAGAAATACATCTTTCTGGATAAAATACAAATGCTTTACCTCTCTTCCAGCCTTCGACTGGTTTTACTCTAAGGACATCTGGGCCTAATGTGGTACAGATTTCTACACATAGTGCGCATCCAATACACATTTGTTCGCTGATGTCTGGAATAATTCCTACTGGCATAACGAAATTATTTCTTAATTTAGTCCTTATATAATTTGCCTAAAAAAATCGAGTTATAACGGTGTTTCAAATTTTATAACGGCGTTTCTAATTTTGATCGCATCAAGACCAAAATTAACTATTTCCTAATTCTATTTTGAATTCCTTTGAGTTTATGTCATGAGAATTGATCACTAAACTATTTTCAACTTTCTTAAGAAAGAATATTCCTGTTTTTTCTGATTTTATGATCTGTTTTCCTCCTGGTGATATTACCCATTGATTATTTTCTTTCTTTCTTACCATTGCAGTTATAACAACAGATGAACTCGTTTGTCTCCCAATTGATGAGAGTAACATTATACATGAATTGATGAATCTAGCAGATTCAAGATCATCAAACATGTTGTAAACACCATTAAATGAATCAATTACTACTAGACATTTTTCTTTTGATACTTTACTTATGATTTCTGATAATTTTTCCTTCCAACTTACTTTGTTAGGATGGAAAATTGTTACATTATTTCCCACCTGAATCATTCCAGATTCAACATATCCAGTATAAAGCAAATCCATATCTACCAAAATAATTGGGGTTTCAACAGAATTGATTAGTCTATTAAGAAACTCTATTTTATGGAAAGATTCTGAACATAATACCATACTTGGCGTGTTCTGTCCAAACTCATTTTGAATATATGTTAAATTATTATCTAAAACTCGCTCAGGATTTTTATCCAACACCGCTTTAGCATTTTACAGATATAATAATGAATTTAGTATCAAAAGATATTTCTAATGATTTTCCTAATTCAGATAAAATCTATCTAAATAATGCATCAGTCTCTCTAATGCCTTCTCAAAGTATTGAAGCCATGAAAGAGTTTTTGATCAGATACAATTCAATTGGTCCTGATTCTAAAGACTCTGAATCATTTGTTACTGAAAAACTACAAAATATAAGAAAAATAATTGCAAAAACTATCTCCTGTCAACCTGATGAAGTTGTTCTTACTCAAAGTACAACTGATGGAATCAATATTGTAGCAAATGGTCTCTCATTTAATGCAAATTCCAATATGATAATTCGTGGAATGACACATGAACATCATTCAAATTTTTATCCTTGGATTAACTTAAAAGGCAAAATTTCTATAAAAAATCTCCCTATCGATAAAAATGGTTTTTTCAAATTAGATGATCTAGAATCCTATATTGATGATAACACAAAACTAGTATCATTAAGTCATGCTCTGTATAATACTGGCTCAATATTGCCTGTAGAAAAAATTGGAAATATTCTTCAAAATAAAATTCCATTCTTTCTTGATAGTGCACAAACTGTTGGATGTATAGGTGACATTGATGTATCTAAAATAAAATGTAATTTTATGTCATTTAATGGATCTAAATGGCTTTGTGGTCCAATGGGTACTGGTCTGTTTTATTGTAATAGAAAATCAAGTGAATTACTAGAACCAATGACAATTGGTGGCGAATCTGCAATCATTTATGATGATAACCATCTTGCTTTCAAAGAATTACCAGACAAATTTCAAACTGGTTTTAGGAATTATGTTGGAATTGTTGGATTGGAATCATCTGTAAAATATTTACTAAACTTTGGCATGAAAAATATTCGCGAGAAAAACCAGTACTTGTCAAATCTCTTCAGAGAAGAATTATCAAAAATTCCAAATGTTATTTTATATGGACCTGAAGATCCAAATGATAGAACAAGTATTGTATCTTTTAATATCAATGGCTTTGATTCACAAGAAATTGTAGATAAACTTGAAAAACAAAATATTATTTTAGCAGTAAGAGAAATTATGGAAAAAAAGATTGTACGAGTATCTCCTCATTTTTTTAATACTGAATCTGAAATACTTCAGGTAATTGATGCGATAAAGAAACTATAGGTTTTCTTGTTCTTCTATTACCATCATAGTCAATGTTGATTGAACTTTGCCGATTTTTCTAATTTTATTTGTGATTATTGCACGTAATTTTTCAGCATCATTAGAGGATAACTTCAAAACAATATCATATACTCCATAAACTCCTTGAACCTCTGATGTGACATCTTCTTCAGTAAGAATCTGTTTTACTTCATTAATTATAGACTCATCAGATCCCAAATCAGAATTTAATAAAACATATGCAGTAGGCACACGAAATTTTTCATCAAACAGTATTTAACCTTTCATAGTTCAAAAACTGATTAATTACCATTCAAATCTATTGATGTGAAACCAATAGATCTAACACTTACAATATCAGAATCCATTCCAAGCTTTCCTGGTTCTCCAAAACCACAATTCATTCTTTGGTCTGATTTGAAGAAAGATGGATATAATCTTGAATTATTATTCCTAAGTTCACATACTGGAACACATATTGATGCACCATATCATTTTGCTAAAAATGGTCTCAAAATCCATCAAATATTACTTGATAGACTCATGGGAAAAGCTACCATAATCAAACTCCAAAAATCTAAGAATGCTTCTATTACCAAATTAGATATTACTTTATTTGAAAAAAAGAATGGAAAAATTCCTATCCATTCATCCATCTTCTTTTTTACTGGGTGGCAAAAAAATTTGAAAAAAGATAATTATTTCACAGAAAATCCAGGACTATCTATAGCTGCTGCCAAATATCTTGCATCAAAAAAGATCAATCTAGTTGGAATAGATTCTCCAAGTATAGATCTTGGAAAAGATGAATCATTTAATGTTCATCATATTTTATCAAAAAATAATATCTTAATTGTAGAGAATTTAGCAAATTTGAATAAAATTTCATCCAAGGAATTTATTTTTACAATTCTTCCACTAAAGCTTAAAGATGCTACAGGCTCACCTGTACGAGCAGTGGCATCATAATTTACTCACATACAATTTAGTAATGCTAAAAATATAGAAAATATTAACATCTAACATGAGTAAACCTGGAAATATTTGGAGAAAGGTTCATGGTAAAATAACAAAAAAACCAACTAATTTCTCTTGGTTAATTGAAGAAAAATTAGCTGGTTCTGGAATACCAACAAGTTTTGAGGAATTTGATTGGATTCTAAATCAAGGAGTCAAATCAATTGTAACTATGACTGAAAATGCTTTACCTGATAATTGGATAAAAAATATTGATTATATGCATGTCCCAACTCCCGATCTTACAGCTCCTGATATGGACAAAATAGATTCTGCAGTAGATTTTATTCATGAACAAATTAAAAATGATCAAGCAGTAATGGTACATTGTGCTGCTGGAATGGGAAGAGCAGGAACAATTCTTGCATGTTACTTTGTAAAACATAAAAAATTTTCAGCTGTTAAAGCAATTGAAAAAATTCGTAATGAAAGACCTGGTTCTATTCAATCTGAAGTGCAAGAACTAGCTATTGGTTTTTATGAAAAACATATAAAAAATTAGTTTAGATGAATTCTGAAACTAATTTCCCATCTACAATTTTGATCTTCAAAGTTTTATTTTCTTGAAAAATCAAAGTTAAATCACCTTCTGAATCAGGATCTTCTACCTTTACAAGTTCTAACATTTTGATTGATTCATATTTTTCCATTCATTTTCACCTATTCTGGAATTGATACGGTCTCAATCTTTCCATCAACTGCTTTGATGAACATAAACCTGTTATCTTTGAAAATAAAGGTAATTCCACCTTCTTTATCAGGTTCTTCTACTTCAAGTATTGGTTGTCCTAGTAGACCATCGTATTTTGCCATATTATTTCAATTAAAAAGTTCCTTATATCCCTAATTGATTGTGATCTCAATTTCACTGGAATTATTTTTAATACTTCCTGGTTCTGTAAAGTCATGTTTTTGCCATGATGCGAATACTTCAGCACTAATCTTATGATTACCTTTTCCCAAGTCTGATGCTTTGAATACAAATTTTTCATTAAAATCAAACAATTCCTGTCTTACCTCTTCTTCTGAAAGTCTGATGAATGGTTCAAAGTTTTTGGCTATCTGAACCCAAATCCTTCTATCTTTCATTGGATTGACAAGTTTTGGATTTCTTGTCCAAAAGATTGATGCCTTTCTGTAGGTATCAATAGTTCTACCTAACTCCTTCTTTCTGAATCCACCTGACGTCAATTTTATACCATGTTTCATTTTGAATGAAACATCATTGTTGTTGTATGCTTTAGTCCAATTTGCCTCATTGAATGCATCTCTGATGCCTCCTTCAACTAAAAATTGGACATTAATCTCAATATCTTCATCAGATGAGTATTCATCCTTAGATTTCACTAACTGAATCTCTGAAATCTTACTTTCTCCCATTCTAACCGTTCATAATGATTTATATCCACAATAAGTTCTTTTTCCGAATACATGAATGCTCAAGTGATCAGTTCAGAACCTAAAGAAATTAGCCTTTCAATCACCGAGACTGATATTGGAATTTTATATATTATTCAACATGAGCTTCTAAAGGAATCAAAAATCGATTTTGCAGGTGTTATTGTAAAGCATCCACTTACCAATGAATGCTGGATGAAAATTAATTCTAGTACAAAGCCACTAGGTGAGATTAAAAAAGCTACAGATTCAGCACTAAAAACAGCAGAAGAGTTCAAACAATTATTTAATTCTAAAATAAGGTAAATTAGATTGAAATTTTGCCCCAAATGTGAGGTCAAATTAAAAAATAGTGATTCTGGCCTTCAATGTTCAAAATGTGGTTACACTGAAGGACAAAAAACAAAACCAACAAAAAAAATTACTAATGAACAAGAACCTGATAATTCACTTCTTGCTTTTGAAGGAAGTGAAGGAGAAGAATCCTATTCAACAATTAAAATGGAATGTGCAAAATGTGGACATGGTGAAGCAGTTTGGTGGATGTTTCAAACTAGAAGTGCAGATGAACCTACAACCCGTTTTTATCGTTGTCAAAAATGTAAATACACTTGGCGTGATTACACATAACGTTTAACTGGAACTTTAATTCAAGAAAATTGATTTGACTTTTGGAGCAAAAACAAGTGGTTCAGACGATCTAAAAGCAATAATTTCAGCCATATCAACACTTGTTGAAGAAGCTACTTTTGTTGCCACAGCAGAAGGAATTACGTTTAGAGGAATGGATCCATCACATGTTGCTCT
This sequence comes from Candidatus Nitrosopumilus sp., assembly GCA_028439805.1. Classification (GTDB taxonomy): domain Archaea; phylum Thermoproteota; class Nitrososphaeria; order Nitrososphaerales; family Nitrosopumilaceae; genus Nitrosopumilus. The sequence continues at coordinate 13,985 of JAMHKW010000030.1, forward strand.
TATTGATATATCATGGCCTAATTCAGCATTTGAAAAATATGAATGCGATAGCGATATTAAATTTGGAGTAAGAATAGATGAATTTTCAAAACTTATCAAACGAGCAGAAAAAAAAGATAGTATAGAAATTAGTATTTCTGATCAAAATATGTTACTAGTAACAGTTGGAAAAAATAAAAAATACAAAATGCGTTTAATTGAAAGTTCTTCAACTGATACCCCACTACCAAAGATTCCTTATGATTCAAAAATTACTTTATCTTCTTCACAGTTTGACA
>JAMHKW010000031.1:0-3074 GCA_028439805.1 Candidatus Nitrosopumilus sp.
AATTATCAAATACGTATCTGAAAAATCTAAAAGAACAGTTTGGAAATTCAGTGGATATATCTGATGACTTTGCAATAGAATGGAGTTGCATTCCTCACTTTTACCATACACCATTTTACTGCTATGCATATTCTTTTGGAAATTTGCTTGCATTATCACTATTTCAAAGATACAAAAAAGAGGGCAAGGATTTTGTCCCTTCATACATCAATATTCTTGCAGCAGGTGGTTCTAAAAAACCAGAAAAACTCCTCTCAGAGTACGGATTTGATATCAGATCTCCAAAGTTTTGGCAAGAAGGCTTTGATTATGTGAATCAGCAAGTCAAAGCACTATCAGCATTAAACTAGATTTTATAATTAAATGGGGCTGACAGTCCAACGCATGGACTGCCAGCTTGTTCCCCGAACGGTTTGAATTCGATGTCAAGTATCCACCAAGAATTATCAGATTTAAACGTTTGAAATTATTTCAAGTCCATTTTTTTTGGTTTTATCTTTCTGATGCTGCCAGCTAGAATACCAATTGTAATTCCTAGTTGATAAAGAAAATACAAGAGCACTTCAAATGTGCTAGGAGTAAGATCTGTGAATCTACTCAAACCAGTGAGTATCAAAATAAAGGCACTAAAAAAGAAGACAAATGCTCTTGTCGCCCCATGAATATTTGTATATTTTAAAAGAACAAAAGTCATGACAGTAACAGAGATAGCTAAAACAGTTAGAAATCCAGTATTCATTCCAAAAATTAAGAAGACCAAAGAGGCAAATTCACCAGGATTACTTGCAGCTAAATTTGAAAACTCAATTTTTTCAGGAGACGCAAATCTTGGGACACTCAAAATGGCATTTGCCAAAAATATAACAAACATAGTAATCGATACTGTCTTTACATGATTTTGAAGACGCGGGAATCTTACAAGAATAGCTCGTCCTAGAATAATTCCTTGAAATATACCAATTCCAAATGCACTCAATACTGCAATAATTGAAAAAATTGGATCCTGAAAAATATCAACTAGAAAAGGAATTAGTGCCATTGCTAACTAGATTTTCCATTAATGATAATATTAGCTAGGTGATAATGTATTTTTGTAAAAAAAATAAAAAAAGTTCATCTAATCTAAAGAATTTCTAATGTACAAAATAAGAGTAAAGTTAATAATTTCATTATTTTTGTGACAACTTATGCAAAAAGAGTTATTTTTCTTAATGATGGTTGTATTTATTGGAATTTCAGCAAATTATGCGTATTCACAAGAAATTAAATTTGCAACTTTTCAGGAAACTGCACAAGTAATTATTGACAAAACCATATCTCAAAATGTTACAGCGTCAATTACATTACAAAGCACTAGTACTCAAGAAATCAGAATTCCTGTTGAACTAGAACAAAAAATTAGAGAAGATACAAGAATAAAAGCAGTAATTTTGACTAATCAAAATCAATGCGTCTTAGGAGTAACAGACCAGTCATGCATCATGATAAATATAGAAAGAAATTTTGAAGATAAAGGCATATTTGCCATTCAAGATTCATCAAAAGAGATTTCTAAATTATACATTGATGAGATCAATCAAGCATTTGATACAAATGCCAAATTCCATTCAGTTTTTCTCCATAGTAATGATGATGCAAACACAGCACTTGAAACATCAGGAATAATTTCTGGCACGGGTACAATTTCAGCAGTCTACACAATGCCTATGGAAGATACTAATTCAATGTATGAAAAGCTTTCAGCAATACTTATTCCAAAAATAATCAGAGACGGTGAAGGATTCTATAACGTTGCAAAGACATTATCATTTGAAGAAAATTCAAAAATGACATTTTCATTAATTCCATTAGATTCAAAATCACTTTTGCAGTTAAGATTATCAGTTGATTATCCGAATATTGCATCAACAATTTCTGAAATAAGTCCATTAGAATTTTTCAAAATTGAAGAGCTAAATAGATCAAATTATTTTTCATCAGGGGCATATCCACTTAATTCCATAATTCAAGTAGTAGTTTTATCACCTGAAGACACAAACGTTTCAGATATCAAAGGAAATATTGTTCCAACACAAATTATAGATAATGAAAATATACCTACAGATATTTCAAAGGAAGGATGGGTTTTTGATCCTGATGAAGGACAAAGAATTCAAGGAAAATATATTTTTGGTGAAAAAACATCAGTAAGTAAAGAAAAATTGGAATTCTCACTAGGCGGATCACAACTTCAATTCACTCAATTAGAAAAAGTAGAGTTTGATGAATCAATTGTAGTAGTAATTATAATTACAATAATTGCAATTGCAGCTGCATTGTTTTATCTTAAAGGATATAAAAAATAATTATAACAAGAGAACTGCTGCTGCAAATGTAGTAGTCCATTTACCACTAGCATGGCCTTTAATTGATTGAGTAACATTATGGGTCTTGTAGATTTCACCTGAAATTGACCACTGTTGTCTTTTCTCATCCCAGTCTTTATCAGCATCAAATTGAATGCCTAAAGATGATGCTAACATTTGTGCTGCAATATCTTCAGCATAGTCACCTGCTTGATTTTCATTTTGACCAAAAGACTCGTATTCAGAAAGATACCCATATCTGCTCGTATCTTTTGGTTGCGCAAGACCTACAGATGCAGAACACAATCTATGTGGTTCATTGGTTTGGTTCTTTGAATAAATTGTAAATAGAATCTGGCCAGGTTTGATTAGTTTTAGACCTTCTTTTCTAGAGATTAATTTAGCGTTTGGTGGAAAGATACTTGAAATTAATACAATATTTGTTCCAGAAATTCCAGCATCTCTTAGAGCATATTCAAAACTAGTTAATCTATCTTCATGAACGCCTTTACCTTTTGTAAGAAACAATTTCTTGGCTACTAAGTCTAACATTTCTGAATTGATGAAAGAAAATGATTATTTATACTTTAATTGAGATTGATTTTTTCATGATTAATTTTGAGAATTTATTTTTGAGCTGAGAATGAAGATAAACAAATATCCTAGTCTTTTTTTTTCTTTTTCTTTCTTTTATCAGGTTCATTTTTTTTCTGAGTCAAAAATAGATAT
>JAMHKW010000031.1:3212-12968 GCA_028439805.1 Candidatus Nitrosopumilus sp.
TAGATAATCCAATAATCATACCAGATATACCAGTTGCAAAAAACATCAGCATCAAAACTTTAACCCTGTTTGGTGAGATGTATCTCATAACTGGTATCAAAATATGGCATTATTATAAACTGACGGTTAATTTGAACAGAAAAAGATCGTTGAGATAAACTCAGGTAACACTTTAAACCTTCAAAAATTTTATTTTACTTCGTGCCAATGTAGCTCAGCCTGGTTAGAGCAGCTGATTTGTAATCAGCAGGTCGTGGGTTCGGATCCCGTCATTGGCTTTTAAATTTCTCAATAATGAAATGCCTCAAGACACAGCAATACGAATAAGTACACTTAACCATGAAACAAGTTCAAATGAGTTCTGATGATTTTGATTTAAACGAAAATATTATTGAAAAAAATGATGATGGAAAAAATACAAAAAAATCAACATTTAACGTACTAGTTATAGGATTAATCATAGTTGTAGGAGTTGCTGCATTTTTTGCAGGAGCATACGCAACAAATCTAACCTCAAATCAAGTTTCTCAAGAGGATCTTGATGATGCAATTGCCAAATTAGAACTCAAAATGTTACAAAATCAATTACCTACAAACCAACCAAAATCTCCAGTAAAAATTTCAATAGATGATGATCCAATTATTGGAAACCCAGATGCACCAATAACTATAATTGAATTTTCAGACTTTCAATGTCCATTTTGTGCAAGATTCCACATTCAAACACTCCCATTAATTCTTGATCAATATATTGAACAAGGAAAAGTCAAACTTGTTTTTAGAGACTTTCCAATTCAAAGCATTCATCCAAATGCAGTTCCAGCATCTGTTGCAGCCGAATGTGCAAATGAACAGAGTAAATTCAAAGAGATGCATGACATGTTATTTAATAATCAAAATGAATGGAGTAAACAAGATACTGCAGATGCACTAACTATGTTTAGCCAATATGCTACAGAAATCCAATTAGAACAAGAAACATTTGATTCATGTCTTATCAATGGAAAATACATTGATGAGATCAAACATGATCTTGATGATGGAAGAAATTATGGAGTTACAGGAACACCTGGATTCTTTGTAGGAAACGATGAGATTGGATATGTCGAATTAAAAGGAGCTCAACCATTTGATAGTTTCAAAAAAATTATTGATGCACAATTGAGCACATAAAAAATAACAAGCGTTTATTAGTACAAAAAAAAGTATCGCAAATATCGGAATAATGACGTGTAAGCAATGAGCTTTTTCGTCATTGCTTAAGAGACAAAAATAAAATGACACAATTTAAAGAATTAGGATTAAAAGAGGACATACTAAAAGGGATTAATGATCTCGGATATGAAGAAGCATTTCCAATACAAGAAGCAGTAATTCCAGTATTACTTACTGGAAGAGATGTTGTAGGACAAGCTCATACAGGTTCAGGTAAGACTGCAGCTTTTGCATTAGCAATGCTAGAAAAAATTCAACCAAAAAATGGAATTCAGGGGTTGATTGTAGCCCCCACAAGAGAGCTTGCAGTACAAATTACTGAAGAAATAAAGAAGTTTGGAAAATATACCAAGATTAGAGTAGCAACAGTATATGGAGGACAAGGAATGGGAATCCAATTAGATGCACTTGACAGAGGTGTAGAAATTGTTGTAGCAACACCAGGAAGATTAATAGATCATCTCAAAAGAGGTTCAATTGAACTACGAGATGTCACCCACATTGTTCTAGATGAAGCAGATAGAATGTTAGATATGGGATTCATTGATGATATCCAGTTTATTTTAGATCTAGCCCCAGAAGACAGAGTAATGTCATTGTTTTCAGCAACAATGCCAACTGAGATTTTAAGACTCTCTGAAGAATATCTTAGTAACCCAAAGCAGTTTCTATTAGATGCAGATGATCTAAGTGGAGAAGGAATAGATCAATCATTTTTAGTAATTAAAGACCGAGATAAATTCAAGTATCTAATTGATTTTGTCAAACCAACAAAACGTCAATGTATTGTATTTTGCTCAACAAAGTATAGAACTAGAGATGTTGCAAAATTCCTTCATCAAGAGAAATTCAACGCAGTTGCAATTGAAGGAGACATGTCACAACATAGAAGAGAGCAATCAATGGGAAAATTCAGAAGTGGTAAAGCTGACATTCTTGTTGCAACAGATGTAGCATCAAGAGGCATAGATGTTCCAAGAGTGGAATTAGTAATTAATTATGATGTTCCAAATCAAGAGTTAACATATTTTCATAGAATTGGAAGAACAGCTAGAGCAGGTGCAGAAGGCAGAGCAATAACATTTGTTTCATATTCATCTGTGGGAGATTGGAATCTTATCAAACGTCAAATCAAAGTTCCTCTCAGAGATTTAAATGAAGAAATGGGAATTCAAATTTCAATTCCAGACCCACTAAAAAGACAAATGCCATCAAGAAGGTATGGAGGTCAATCAAGATCAAACTATTCCAGAGGAGGACGTTCTGGCGGATATGGTGGATCAAACAGAGGTGGAAATCCAAGAGATGACAGAGGTAGAAGAAAAAGATATGGTGATGACAAAGGCAGTAAGAATAGCTACGGCGGACGTAGTAGATGGTAATAACTGTAAAACTTAAAGACCTGAACTTTCTAAATAATATTAAGATAAAGTAATGAACAAAGGATTTATTTTATTAAATTGTGATCTTGGCGCTGAAGAGTACATTGTTGATGAATTAAAACAGATGCAACAAGTAAACAACGCATATCTTACTTTTGGAGCATATGACGTAATTGCAGAAATTCAAACAGAGAATCAAGAAGAATTTGGGAAAATGATTGCAACAATTAGAAAACTCTCCAGAGTTGTAAGTACAATGACGCTAAATGTAATTAGTCCCGAATAATTGTTATAGGAGTTAATTCAGGATTGTTTAAAATTGCAAAAAATTGATTATGAAGGAAAAATTTGGGTATTAAATTACAATAATCCTGAACCACTTTTAGATCATGCCATTCACATGCTAGAAAGACATGGAGTTAAACGTGAAGACATGGAGATTACTGAAACACCAATTGCAACAGTAGGCTCAATAGTAGTAGAAATTTGGCCATACGAACTCGTCATAGGCAGAGTCAGAACAATTCGTAACGAGTCATTTATCAGCGGTACTGAATTTACAATTGAATTAAAATTAGACGAGAATGGAAATTATATAGATTATCTTTGAAGAAAAAGAAAATTCAAAATATCATAATTGTTATTGTAGTTATTGGAATTATTGGTGCAATTACAGCATATAATTATTCAGTTGATCAAACCAAGCAAAAAGGTCTACAGTTTGGAGTAGAGTTAGAGCAAATTCAAGAAGAGATCAAAGAGATGCAAACAAAATTTTATTCAGAGAAAACTAGTTGGGAGGAAGGAGACATTACAAAAGAAGAGTTGTTACAATTCTATGAAGAGCATTTGAATGAATTCAGAGAAATAATTTCCAGATATGATGAATTAACGCCACCAGAAATATTTGAAAGTTCAGTAGAATTGTTAAAGATCTCATCAGAGACACAATTAGAAAGTGATGAAGAATTTATTGAATGGATGAAAACAGGGGATGAATCAGCAAAAACAAGATCAGATACACAATTCCAGGAATCCTTAGAATATGAAATGTTAGGATTAGTCGAATTCTATTCAGCAAAAACAGGTGTAAAAAATTATGATGAGCCAGAAAAATTTGAATCACCACGAAATGATTTAACACAAAAAATTATTCAGGTAACAGAGAATATGAAAAACCAATGCGATAAAGAATTTAAAAATGAATTGGGAGAATTTGATTCAGATGAAATAGAAGTGAATTGGTTTAATTGTATAAATGAGGCACAGCAATGGAAAATCGAACATCTTCCATAGTTGGAAATAGACTAGTTAACATAAACTTCTTTAAAGAATAAAATTAAAGTAAATCGTGGAAAAATTTTTAATCATTACAATTATTTTTGTGGGATTAATGCCACTAGCCTTTGGCGATGTAATAATACAAAATGATCAACAATACATTGGGGATGATAATTCACTGCACATTGTTGGGGAAATTCAAAATAATTTGGAGATGCCACTGAATCAAATTAGCATTCATGTAACTTTGCTTGATGAAGATAATCAAATAATTACAACAAAGGAAACAAGTTCCCTAGTAAACATAATCATGCCTGGAATGAAAGGACCATTTGATCTTATTTTAACAAATAATGAGGCAAAAAAAACAAAATCATACTCATTGGAGTTAGACTACAAAATTAGCTCTCCAAAAAATCAAGTAATAGAGATTACTGAATCAAAGATATCAAGGGATAATCACAATAATTTGTTGATAACTGGAACCGTTAGTAATAGAGGAGACATTACTGCCAATACAATAGCAGTGATTGCAACACTTTATGATAAAGAAGGAAATGTCGCATCAGTATCCAGAGTCCACCCAGAGCCAGACTATCTAAGAGCAGAAGATAATGCATTCTTTCTAGTAGCGATGCCAGATAAAATCCAAACTAGTGAAATTAATGGTTATACACTAATTGCAGAATCAGAAGAATACGCAGCTGTTCCAGAATTTCCTATAGGAACACTAGTTTTGTTAGTAGGCTCATTGTCTGCATATATTGGAATCACAAAGTTTTCAGGTAGAATCATAACAAATCTAATTTCTGCAACAAGTCTAAAGTAGGAAGAATTTCTTCCAATAGAGTCGTTTTCTCAAGAGGGGTTGCCTTTGAGAATTTTATCTGAAAAGTAATTGTCAACATATCTTGATCAGTATGAGAAATTCTAATAGAGTGAACATGACGATTAGTTTGAGATAAAAAATTTTTCCATTTTTGTAAATGCTCAGTTACACGAGTTACATTTTTTTCTACTTCAGAAATATTAGTGTCCAAATCAGTATCAAATAATCTAAACTTTACAAGAGGAATTAAAATCGCCCCACCTGAAACCTTATCATGATTTTTTAACATGGATAAAACGATTTCTTCAGAATTTTCTTTAGGATAAATAGCACCATAATCAGGATCAAAATATCCTGCAATCAATTTTTTAGAATCATATATACGAAAATATGTTTCATCTAATTCTAATTTCCACAACATTTAGGAAGTAATTTGTGAATAAATAAACGATTAACCAAAGACAATTAAATAAACTAGGAAACGTAGAAAAAGTATGGGAATTTCTAAAGAGAATAAAGATTTCATCGATAGTTTAGTAGACTATTACATTAGTGAAGCAGAATCATACAAACAAATTGCAGAGAATTTTGTCCCAGAAGTAGAGTCCGTTCCAGATACAGCATTTGGAATCATCACAGGATGTGTTTATTCTAGCTTTTTACAAACATATCAAAATCAACAAACGGCCCCAAGTTTAGAAGATATGAATGAGTTTAATCAAATAATAAAAACACGCGCATCATTAATCAAAAAATCAATACTTGGACCATCAAAGTTACAAGCAGATAAAGAAGACTCAGAGAGGATACCTGATTCAGATTCAACAGAAGAGTCATAATTAAAAAGAGTGTCCAATTGGACACCCTTTAGGGCACGAACGTATTATCGTTGGTTATGAATCTAGGTTTGGTTTACGATACCAAGAGTTAGTGATTTTCTATTAAAACACTTACGTAGAAATCATCAGTAACTATGATGTTCAAAATATGAAATATCAGTTACAGTTTAATGGTATTTAGATAAAATAGGAATTATGAATGTGGATGGAAGTAAAATCATCTTTGGTTTAGGAGTATCCTCAGCTGTAGCAATAGCTGTATTTGCATTATATTTCTCAATTCGTTAAAGATAAATCATCAAGAAAACCCAAGAATGCATTGTCTGCTACAAATGAATTTAAAATTACACAAATAGTCGATAATGGTCAAATGGTCCAATTAACATTAATTGAAAATGTGTCAACTGAACCAATCTCACAAAAACAAATGATCATAGAAAATGTTTCAAAAAAACTTGATGCAGAAACTAAAGAACAAGTTATGCCATTATTAGAGGCAATAATGTCAGCTCAACCAACTGTCAATATCAAAACATATCAGCAAACACAAATTACAATAGCAATGCCAAAATCAAGATACAACAACATTGGAAGACCTCAAGTTGGAAGTACACTTGAAATAGATTTGAAAAAAACCTAAAGATGTGAATTTATCTCATCAATTGTAGTTAATGGTAAAGAACAAGAAAAATCCTTACAAACAAACACAGAAGTTTTATCTTCAAAGTTTTTTCCAGCAAAGAAAGGATATTCAGATAAACTTTCTAATTGAATAGAGTTTTGAACTGTAACGATAAATGAATTAGGCAAATAATCTGTAAGAAGGGATTGACACAGCTTAGAATTTTCTTGATTGATAATAGTAATCTCTATTGGTTTTTGCAAATAGTTAAAAATCGTATTAAGCAAATATCCAAATCCAAATGGATTTTCAGCTGCCATTTGTGCCTGAGATTCTAGAATTTTTGTGGAAATATCTAGAAAATTTTGCTTTTGAGACATATGATATAATCTTAGCATTACAGATGCTGAAACAGAATTTCCAGATGGTAATGATAAATCATAATTACTTTTTGGGCGAATAATTAATTTTTCATGATCATCAGACGTCATAAAAAAGCTATTAGTTTTTGAATCCCAAAAGTGATCAACTAAGTGATTTCCTAATTTCAAAGCTAGTTTGAGATATTTAGAATCAGGCTCAATCTCAAAGACATCAAGTAATGCATTTGTAAAATAAGAATAATCCTCAAGATACCCATCAATTTTTGCAGTTTTATTTTTGTAAGTTCTTAATAATTTGCCATCAACAATTAGATTTTTTTCAATAAATGAAATGCATTCTTTTGAAGCATCAAGATATTTTGAATCATTTGTTACACGATAGCCTTTTGCAAATGCAGTAATCATTAAAGAATTCCATGAGACTAATACCTTGTCATCCAAACCAGGCCAAATTCGATTTGAGCGAACTTTGAGTAATTTCTCAGAACAAGATTTTAAAATTTCTTTAACCTTGTCTTCTGAAACTCCAAAGTTAAAGGCAACAGTAGAGATGTTGAGATTATTACACAAAATATTATTTCCCTCCCAATTTCCCCCATCAGTTACATCATAAAATAGACAAAACAGATCAGCATCACTGCCAAGAATTTCTTTAATTTCACTTTTGCTCCAAACATAAAATTTGCCTTCTACTCCTTCTGAATCTGCATCATATGCAGAATAAAATCCGCCTTCTGGCAAAGTCATTTCACGCAATACAAAATCAAGTGTTTGTGTTAGTACTTCAAGATAGAAAGGATCCTTTGTTATTTGATAAGCTTCTGCATAATTTACTGGAATCAATGCATTATCATAAAGCATCTTTTCAAAATGCGGTACCAACCACCTTGCATCAGTAGAATATCTATGAAATCCACCTCCAATTTGATCAAATATTCCTCCTTTTGCCATTTTTTTGAGAGTTTTGAGCGCAAATTCATTGAATTTTGATAGACCAGCAAGTTTTGCATAGCGAAACAAAAACGATACATTTGCAGCATTTGGAAATTTTGGTGCAGAGCCAAATCCACCATATGTAGCATCACCTAATTGAAACAAATTCATTGCAGCCTCATCAAGTATGCTTCTCTCTAATTTTGCAGGAACAGTAATTTTCTCTGCTTTTTGTAATGTATTTAGAAAATTCTCTGCTGATTTTTCAATGTCTTTTGGTTTTTCCCTCCAAGCTTGTGAGAGTTGTCGGCATATACTTCCAAATCCTGGACGTCCGTAAGAATCTAGAACTGGAAAATAAGTTCCAGCATAAAATGGCTTTTGATCAGGAGTTAAAAAGATACTCAAGGGCCAACCGCCTTGACCTGTTGCTATCTGACAGACTTTTTGATAGATATCATCAATGTCAGGTCTTTCTTCTCTGTCAACTTTGATGTTTATAAAATTCTCATTCATGAATTTTGCAACTTCATCATTTTCAAATGATTCATGAGCCATTACATGGCACCAATGACATGCACTGTATCCAATGCTAAGAAAAATTGGTTTATTCTCATCTTTTGCTTTTTTTAATGCTTCATCATTCCATGAATACCAATCTACAGGATTGTTTGCATGTTGAAGTAGATATGGACTAGTTTCATGAATTAGTTTATTTTCAGTCACAGCAAATCTAACTCTTTAGAATATTTGTACCTAGATCAGTTATCCCCAGATTCCTCGACCTTCAGTTATTTCATAAATTCTAACATTGATTTTGCCAAGTAGTTTTACTTTAGATTTGTGGGCTTTTTTGTCATGACTGTAATTTTTTTTTTCAACTAGCTCTTGTAATCGTTTTAACTGCTCTAGTGAAAGTTTTTTAAATTCATTTTTAGAGCTTGAAATGAGATTCAGTAATTTTACACGTTCTTTGTCTTCATCAGTAATTTCAGTCACAAAACTAGACTTGTTATGGTCCTTTATTTTTCTAATGCACGAAATGCAAGATAATATTCAATTTTTTGCTCAGTTGTCAGGTCTTTAGAGCATAATGACAATCCACAAACATTACCTGAGTTAATCTCAGAATTATTAGTTCCTACTGCTTTGAATCCAAATGAATATCCTTGTTTGCCAATAGTACTAGTAGTTGATTTTGAATTCATTATAGCTAGTGCATCAGTTGAGACATAGTTTGTTTCAGATGTAATGCCACCAAATCCAGTACCAGAAGTCTCCCATTGATAAAATATTTCTCCTGTTCCTTGACCTAATGCAAATATTGTAATTGCATCATTTGCACCAGTTGTAACTGCAACATCATGAGCCCTTTAACACAGTACAGACATTGTTTGAAATATTGGTTCCTCCTAATTCCACATACCCATCTACGGGTTGCATTAAAAACCCAATCAAGACAAGAAATACTGCAATTCCTAAAATTCTAGAAATCAAATTATTACAAATTTGATTATTCAAACCCATCAATGTCCCCATATGACGAAATTAGCACCTTCATACTTAAAGAAGACCTAAAATGTAATTTCAAATTTGACAAAATATGGCTACAAAATGATACTTGCATGATACTTTAGCGAATCTTAAAATTTCGTAAAATTATTTACCAAATCATGGAAAAGATGCGCGCAATGGTACTCTCAGAATGCGATAAAATTGAGAATAATCCACTAAAACTAACTCAGATAGATAGACACCAAATCCAAAGACCAAATGAAATCCTACTCCAAATTGAAGCATGTGGTGTTTGTCACTCTCAACTACATGGAATTGAAGGAGACTGGAAAGATTTAGGAATTCCACCAACACTCCCTACAGTTCCAGGACATGAAGTAGTTGGCAAAGTAGTACAGATTGGCGATGCAGTTACAAAATTCAAAGTAGGTGACAGAGCAGGAATTACTCCACTGTTAGAAGCATGCAAAGAGTGTCAGTATTGCAAAGAAGGAAAAGAGTATCTCTGTGAATCATCAATTATTTTAGGAGAGTCATTAAAAGGAGGATACACAGAATACGTTACAGTTACTGAAGACTTTGCAACAAAGGTTCCTGATTCCATGAAACCAGAATATGCAGCACCATTGTTTTGTGCAGGGATTACAGCATACAAGGCAGTAAAAGCAGCAGAACCAAATTCACATAAAAAAATTGGAATCTTTGGAATTGGTGGAGTAGGACATATGGCAGTACAGTTTGCAAAGGTACAAGGTTG
>JAMHKW010000031.1:12978-14005 GCA_028439805.1 Candidatus Nitrosopumilus sp.
TAGATCTCAAAACCATCTTGATGTTGCAAAAAGACTAGGTGCAATTGATGCAATGAAGTTTTCTGAAAACCAACAAGAATTTCTAGATACACTAAAAGAAAAACACGGATTACTTGATGCTGCAATTGTATTTGCACCAGCAGACATTGTTACTGATACTGCACTCAAGGCAATCAAGAAAGGAGGAATGGTAGTTATTGCAACAATTGGTGAGAATCCATCATTTGTAGCATTTGAAGAAAAAACAATCAGAGGAACTCTAATTGGCTCTACTGCAGACATGGAGCAAGTAATCAAAATTTGTGATGAAGAAAATCTCGAGGTGATTACTGAAACATTTCCATTAGAAAAAGCAAATGAGGTACTAAAAAAATTAAAAAACTCTGAAATTGAAGCAAGGGCAGTCTTGATTCCTTGATTTTTGGCTTAAATATTGGAGGGATTGATTTTCTACTATGAATTGCAAGAGATGTCATCATACAGATGAGGCCCACACACAAAATGATGACAGTAATTCAATTATCAAGGCAGGAAAATGTCAAATCCCAACTTGTACATGTCAGCAGTATTTAGACCCGATTCAAAAAATTGATGAAGAGTTGTTGTAACAATTCATATATCAAAATCTTTTCTGATTAATCATGGATAAACACAAACCTTCAGATGAAATGATAAAAGACTTGGATAACATACTATCAAAAATTAATGCAATGGAAATTGTTGCAAAAGATGATTATCAAAAAAACTCTATTAAAATAATGAGGGCGCTAGTTGAAGGACAAATGCATTCAGTTAATGAATTTCGGCACATGAAAAAAGCACTAGACTTGTTAACATTACAACTCTTTGATGTTCAAAACAAAGTCAAGAATTAAGTTTTGTATCACTAATTCCACACCCACCACAACGAAATAAAGTAGATTTTCCAATAATCTTTTCTGGTTTCATCTCAGCACCACAACAAGGACATGTGAATTTTTCAGACTCTAAACTTGACTCTGTTTTTCTAATTGCATAATCAGGTTTT
>JAMHKW010000032.1:0-13938 GCA_028439805.1 Candidatus Nitrosopumilus sp.
CCTTATGGGTATTGAAGGTCAAACATAAACACCATTTTTTTTAATTATGATTTTACATTTTATTTTTGTTGTACAAAAAAAAGATCGTGAAAAACGACAATTTGAGTTTGAATATATTCAAAAAATGAGTAAATTTTACAAGGTGTGGATTAAAGAAAAATTTGGAAAAGATTATGAAATTCAATGTGATGAGTTGATTACAGAACCTAGAAATTTTTTCCAAAGACTTGATACACATACTCTTGTACATGATCATGAACAAAGAGGAAAAGACATTTACCATTTCTATCTAACTCATTTCAGACCTTCTTGGACTGATTGTGCTGGTTGTGAAGGATACCATGCTGAGAATTTTGGAATGGTGTTTTGGCAACCTCTTAAAGAATCAAATGATACATTATTTCTTGCAGAAAAAAATTGTACTACTGTATCTCATGAACTACTTCATGAATTACTAAGAATTTCTGGACATAAAAAATTCATTGAAGACATTCATGATATTTGGACAAAACATCTCTTCGAGCAATTGGAATTTGATCAATATGATGAAAATTTTCAAAAAACTGATGGTAAACCTATGTTTCTAACAATGAATACTTCACAATTAAATCTGTAAAATAATTTTTAAAATTAACATTTTGTAACAGAATAAATATTATTTTCAAAGTTTGCTGTTTTGAAATTTAACATATTTTCAGGATCATCGTTTCTTGATTTACTCAAGTTTTCAAGTTCTACTAATGCATCACCCCTAAAACCTACTGAAGACCCATAAATTGCATCTGTTAACATTGTTCCGTGCTCACCCTTCTTGATATCGTCTACCATTTCATAAAATCTCGTAGTTTCTTTTTTGTTAACAGGATTTCCAGTTGCTTTGTTATATGCAACTGCAATATACATTCCATTATTTTTTACTGCAACAGGAATTTTATGATTTTTAGTTGCAGCTCCTGGAATTGTTTCATTAACTAATACCTCACATTTATGATACATACTTGAAACATATGCAAAGAATCTGTATTGTGCATATTTTCCTGCTTCATCCTCTTCACAACCAACAAAAACCTTGTGTAGCAATTCCAAAGCACTGTCATTCATACTTTGTAATCTATCATCAATTCTACCTCTTTCAAGCAGATCTGATTTGCATTCTTTTGCAATTAATACTAAAATGAAATCAGGTAAATTATAATTTTTGAGAGCAGCAACAAATGCACCTGCTTGTGACATGCCAAATTTTGGAAAACCCTTATTGACCATATTCAAACCTCATTTTAGAAAATTTCCAACTCCCCAACATTTAATTAAAAAGCTGCTTTTCGTTTATAATTGTTAAGAAATTTGCATGCCTATTACAACAATTTTCGTAATTTTTAAATTGTAAATATTAAATTCAGGACAAATTCATTGCATCATATGGAAATTGATACTACTCCTGAACTTGTTTCACGTGTTTATTTGAAATTAAAAGAAAACATTACTACATATCGAAACATAGTTGGAAAACCACTTACACTTACTGAGAAAATTTTATCTGGACATTTTACTGAAATTAATGATAAAAGTTTTGTTGGTGGGAAAGACTATGTTTTTCTAAAACCTGATAGAGTTGCATTACAAGATGTTACAGGACAAATGGTAATGCTTCAATTTATGCAAGCTGGACTTGAACAAACATCTTTACCAACAACTGTACATTGTGATCATCTCATTAGAGCTGAAGTTCAAGGTGATACTGACATGAAAGTTTCGCTTGATGAAAATAGTGAAGTTTTCAAATTCTTACAATCTGCTGCAGCAAAATTTGGATGTGGTTTTTGGAAACCGGGTGCTGGAATTATTCATCAAGTTGTTCTTGAAAATTATGCATTTCCTGGTGGTTTGATGATTGGTACTGATTCTCATACTCCAAATGCTGGTGGTCTTGGAATGATTGCTATTGGAGTTGGTGGATTAGATGCAGCTGAAACTATGGCCGATATGCCTTGGGAATTACTTTATCCTAAACGAATTGGTGTTAAACTAACTGGAAAATTAAATGGGTGGACTGCACCTAAAGATATTATACTCAAAGTTGCTGAGAAATTAACAGTTTCTGGAGGTACTAATTCAATAGTTGAATACTTTGGACCAGGAACAAAATCTATCAGTTCTACTGGTAAGGCTACGATTACTAATATGGGAGCTGAAATTGGTGCAACTTGTTCAATTTTTCCATATGATGAAAGAATGGAAACTTATCTGAAATATACAAATCGAGGAGACATAGCTGAATTAGCAAATCAAAATAAAGAATTACTTGTTGCAGATCCTGAAATTGAAACAAACCCCGAAATCTTTTTTGATAAAGTAATCGAAATCAATCTTTCAACATTAGAACCTCTTATTGTTGGACCTCACACTCCTGATTTAGCAAGGACTATTTCTAAACTATCAGATGATGTAAAATCTAATGATTATGTTGATCAAATTTCTGTTGCATTAATTGGCAGTTGTACAAATTCATCTTATGAGGATATGTCAAGAGCTGCAAGCTTAGCTAAACAAGCAATAGCAAAAGGGATCAAAGCAAAAATTCCATTATTAGTTACTCCTGGATCTGAACAAATTCGAGGAACTATTGAGAGAGATGGACAAATGAATTTACTTCAAGAAATTGGAGCTACTGTTTTAGCAAATGCATGTGGTCCTTGTATTGGACAATGGAATAGACCTGAATTAGAAAAAGATCAAAGAAATACTATTGTTACAACATTTAACAGAAATTTTCCTGGAAGAAATGATGGCCATCGAAGCACCCTAAATTTCATTGGAAGTCCTGAAATGATTATTGCCTTAGCTTTAGGAGGAAAACTTTCCTTTAATCCATTACAAGATGAACTAACCGCATCTGATGGAACAAAATTCAAACTTGAACCACCAAAACCTGCACCTGAAGTTCCTGAAGAAGGCTTCATGAGACCTGAGGGAGTTTTTGTTGCGCCACCAGAAATCTCTGATGATATTGAGATCATAATTGATCCTAACAGTAAAAGATTGCAACGTTTAGAACCTTTTCTAAAATGGAACAGAAAAGACTTTGAAGAACTTCCAATAATAGTAAAAGCTAAGGGAAAATGTACTACTGATCATATCTCTCCTGCCGGTGCATGGCTATCACTTCGAGGACATTTGGATAATCTAAGCGATAACATGTTTCTGGGAGCAGTTAATGCATTTAATGATGAAGTAGGTCATGGTAAAAATATTCTTAACAATCAACTTGAACCGTTTTCAAAAATTGCAAGACAATACAAAGAAAAACAAATGAACTGGGTAGTAATCGGTGATCATAATTATGGTGAAGGTAGTAGCAGAGAGCATGCTGCAATGACTCCAAGATATCTTGGATGTGTTGCAGTTATTACCAAAAGTTTAGCTAGAATTCATGAAACTAATTTAAAAAAACAAGGAGTTTTGGCATTGACTTTTAGTAATACTGATGATTATGACAAAATTCTTGAAGATGACAAAATTAGTTTAATGAATCTAAATGATTTAGAACCACACAAACAAGTCAAATGTATTATTTCTCATAGTGGTGGAAATAAAGACGAAATCTTGTTAAATCATTCATATAATAAATCTCAAATTGAATGGTTCAAAGCAGGTTCTGCACTAAATGTTTTAAAAAATAATCAATAGAATTTTTAACGTGGGGCCGACCGGAATCGAACCGGCGACCTACGGGTCACTACAGCTCCAAACTTACATCATCCGTGAGTCAGTTTAGCTTAGTTAACCTTTGGAGCCCTTAGCGGTGATCTAATCGTAGACACTGTCGCCCTACCAGGCTAGGCTACGACCCCACGAACAAGAATGAACTAGACCTGAATTTTAAGTTATTTTTAATCAAGATTTATTTGCAATTGACATGAATTTCTAGGTGTTCATCGATCATGGTAAAAAAAATTCATTATGCTTTAGGTGCAATTCCAGTAATTGTAGCACTACTAATTTCAGTTCCATTAATTACAAAAAATGAAATTCCAATTTCTGCGGCAAATTCTTTTGATAATATTGAAATTGAATATACAAAACATCAATTAAAGAAAATTTCAAATGGTGTTACAGAAAGAATTGGTGCTCAAAAAACTGAAATTCTTTACATTAAGAATGATGGTACTCTGAAATATTCTATAACTGAACTGGGATATCTTCAGCCTGATGTACGGTCAAAATTAGATGAAACAAAACTTAACAAAATAAAAGCATTGATTAAAGAAACTGGTTTTATTGCCATTCCATCAGAATCATTTTCAATTATAGAAAATATATCTGAATATCAAAAATCAAATGTTAAAGTAACTCTTAATGGACATACCAATCAAATTCATTGGCCTGAACAAAATGCCACGACACAATTTATTCCTCCACTAATTACTATGGTTGAATCTGAACTGGATCAGATCATAACTGAAATTAGTGAATAGGTACAAATAGTCTCTAGTAAAAATTAGAACATGCTTCCACTATCTGGTGACAGACAAGATGCTAAAGGTATAGTTTCTGAAAAAATAAACTCTGTTGATATTTTACGTGGTTCGTCTACACTTAAACGAGGTTTTGCTCATATGTTAAAGAATGGAGTTGTAATGGATGTTACAACCGTGGAACAAGCTCAAATTGCTGAAGAGGCAGGGGCAGTTTCTGTAATGGTTTTAGATAAACTTCCATCTGAAGTAAGAAAAGCAGGAGGTGTTGCAAGAACTGCAAGCATTAGAATCATTGAGGACATTATGAATTCAGTAACAATTCCAGTAATGGCTAAATGTAGAATTGGTCATGTCAATGAAGCATTAGTTTTACAAGAAACTGATGTTGATATGATTGACGAATCTGAAGTTCTAACACCTGCTGATGAACTTCGTCATATTTGGAAATGGGATCTTACAACACCTGTTGTAAATGGCGCAAGATCTTTAGCTGAAGCTTTACGAAGAATTGAAGAAGGTGCAGCAATGATTAGAACAAAAGGTGAACCTGGAACTGGAAATGTTGCGGAAGCTATTACTCACATTAAAAAAGTTAATGATGAGTTAAGAACAATCAAGGCAATTTATGATTCTGGAGATAATCAAGATTTAGTTAGAATGTCACGAGAATTCAAGGTATCTTATGATATTGTTGAGCAAACTGCAAAACTTGGAAGATTACCAGTTGTGAATTTTGCCGCTGGTGGAATTGCAACGCCTGCTGATGCAGCATATCTAATGTCTCTTGGTTGTGATGGAATCTTTGTTGGCTCTGGAATTTTTAACGCAGATGATGCAAAAGAAAGAGCAAGAGCAATAGTTTTAGCTACTACTTTTTGGAATGAGTCTGACAAAGTAAAAGAAGCCCAAAAAATGATTGATGAAAGACAATCTATGGTAGGTTTAGATGTTAATACACTAGAATTACGTATGCAAGAACGTGGTGGCTCTGCATGAGTGTTAATGTTGGAATTTTATCTATACAGGGAGATGTCCAAGAAAACCTTGTATCTACTAAATCTGCCTTAAATGAATTGGGTATTGATGGAAAAGTAACTACTGTAAGAACTCCTGAAGAAATTTCTCAATTAGATGGATTGATAATTCCTGGTGGTGAAAGTACTACTATTGGACAACTTTCTTTGGTAAATGGGTCTTTGAAAATCCTAAAAGAAAAAATTGAAAGTGGAATGCCTGTACTTGGAATTTGTGCTGGAATGATATTGCTATCCAAAACAGCTGATGATCGTGTCGTTGGAAAAACCGATCAACCTCTTTTAGATATCCTTGATATCAAATTAGAAAGAAACTCATTTGGAAGACAACGAGAATCATTTGAAGCTGATGTCTCTATGGATTCTATTAACATCCCAAAATTTAATGGTGTCTTTATTAGAGCACCATCAATTTCAGATGTTAGTTCTGATGTTGAAGTTATATCAAAATTTAACGGACGAATAGTTGCAGTTAAAAAAAATCATGTAATTGGTACTGCATTTCATCCCGAACTTACTGAAGATATTTCATTACACAAATATTTTGTCAGTCTCATCAATACTTCAAAGAATTAATCTGTTAAATTATGCATAGATTTCAAATCCTTTTGAAATATCTCTAAAATTTTAGGAATTTCTACTTTGATTGAATCTTTTAATGATAAATTCTGAGATTTTTTCTCATTCCATACTTTGGAATTAAATTCAGTGATTTCTTTAGTAATGTTACTCTGCTCTTCAATATTTTCAGGCTCAACTTGTGTTTGTTTATGAATACTTTCCTCTGAATACAAAATCTTCCAAAGATGTTCTGTGATAAATGGAGTAATTGGTGCTAATAATTTTAAAATTGTTGATAATGTTTTGTGTAGTGTAAAAATTGCACCGTCTCTTTCTTCGTCTGAAAAATCAATTCCATAAGCTCTTGCTTTGACCATTTCAATATAATGAGCTGCAAACAAATTCCATGTAAATTCTCTTATTGCAATTGCAGGAATGAAAAAGTTGTATTCCTCATATCCTTTTTTACATTCTTTAACTAATTTATCCAATTCTGATAAAATCCATTTATCTGATGCATTAGGTGTCCCTGATTTAATTACTGGAAAACTAGACAAGAATCTTGATACGTTCCATAACTTACTAAGGAATTTTTTAGTTGATTCAATTTTTTGTTCATTACATCTAAAGTCATATCCATGATTGATTTCACTTGCACTCCAAAATCTAAAAGTATCAGCACCTAATTTTTCAATGACTGGTAAAGGATCAATTGCATTGCCTTTACTCTTACTCATCTTCATCCCCTTTTCATCAAGACCATATCCCATTATCCATGCTTCAGACCATGGTTTTTTCCCTGTAAGTTGTTCACATCTTAGAAGTGTATAGTATAACCATGTCCTGACAATATCTTTTGCTTGAGGTCTAATTGTCGCTGGATACACTTTGTTAAAAAATTCATCATCTCTGTTAAATTTGCTAATGAACAGTGGGGATACACTTGAATCCATCCATGTGTCAAAGGTTCTTTCTTCACCAACAAATTCAGTAGAGTTACATTTTACACAATTACTAATTGGACATTTTTCCTTCCAAGGCTTGTAATACTTTCCAGGCTCAGGAACATGTGGTTCTGAGCAGTTTTTACAATACCAAATTGGGATTTCTGTACCATAATACCTCCTCCTTGAGATTGGCCAATCAATATTGATGGATTCCAACCAATTCATCAAAATTTGTTTGTGCATAGTAGGATGGAATATTATTTCTTCTCCCAAATTTCTTATTTTTTTAACTGATTCTTTTTGTTTAAGATAATATTCTTCCATAGGAATAATCTCAATTGGGGTTTTACTTCTCTCTGAAACTGGTGTTCTGTGAACAATATCTTCAATTTTTTCTATAAATCCATTAGATTCTAGATCTTCAATGATTTTTGTTCTTGCTTGTTTTGGTTTTAGTCCTGTATATTCTCCTGCAACTTCCGTCATTCTTCCGTCTAGTCCAATTGCAACAATTTCTTCTAACTCTAATTCTCTGAATAGTGCTACATCATTCTGATCACCATAACTACATACCATTACAGCTCCTGACCCAAATTCTTGTTGAGCAGAATGATGTGTTCTTAATTCAACTTCTGCACCAGTAATTGGAACAATCACTTTTTTTCCAATATATTGTGTATATCTCTCATCTTCTGGATTTACAATAATTGTCCTACACGCACAAACTAGTTCAGGTCTTGTACTTGCAATAATTATTTCTTGATCTGTATCTTTTATTTTGAATTTCATATAAACTAATTTAGTTTGTAAATCCTCGTATGTAATTTCTGCATCTGCAATAGTTGTACCTGATACCCAATCATAGTTGTTAGGTCTATTTGCTAGATACACTTGACCTTTTTTCCATAATTCGATGAATGTTGATTGTGTAAGTAATCTGTATTCTTCTGAATCTGTTCTATAGTAGTTTGCAAAATCCCCACTAATTCCTAGATTTTTCATAATGAGAATCATTTCAGCTTCTAAATCATCTAGTGCATTTCTACATAGATTCAAAAATTCGCCTCTATCTGTTTCTCTCATTCTAATTTTGTGTTTTTTCTCAGTGTACAATTCTACTGGAAGTCCATTTCTATCAATCCCTATTGGAAAATACACATTTTTTCCAGCCATCCTTGCAGTACGTGCAATCATATCAATTTGTGAATAATGTGCAGCAGCTCCAATATGCCATGGTCTTCCTGATGGATATGGTGGAGGTGTATCTATGGTAAAGTTATCCTCTTGTGGTGTAAAATCATAAATTTTTTCGTCTTGCCATTGCGCAAGTATTTTCTTCTCTAACTCTGGATTCCATGCTTTTTCTGGTATTTTTGGTTCCATTTCTTAACTATCTTGAAATATTTGAGATGATATGAGAACCTTTGTTATATCCTTCATAGATGTATACCCCTAATGCTTCCACATTTGATGGCATTTTTGGTGCTAATAATTTTATAATTTCACTTGAAAGATTTTCAACAGTAGCTTCTCCTTCTAAAAGATATGTAGTATCTTTTGGAACTTGTAATTCAAACATTCCTTTAGGACCTTCAAATGAAATTACATAATGTGATTCATCTTCATTTTTTAGATATTTTCTATTGATGAAAAACTTATGGTCAAATATGTTTACTACTTCTTTGATAATTTTTTTTGCTACTCCAAAATCTAAAAGTAGATTATCTTTCATTTGTCCTACTAACTCTACCATTACAGAAGATGTGTGTCCATGTAAGATTGAACATTTTTCAACTAATGGAAGTATGTGTGCATAATCAAATGAGAATGATGCATCTTCTAAAAATATAGATCCTGTTTGTGGTGTTTTATCATAAAATACAATATCTTGTAATTCTTTAATTTGTGCAACATATTTTGCATGTCCTATTGCCATTACTTTATCTTGAGGAAAGTCTTCTTTGATTTGTTTATATTTTTCAATATCCTCATCATTATCAATTACTTCAATCAATCCTTTTTCTGTTTTAAAATCAATTGTAACTTCATTTCCATTCTTTAAAGTAAGTTTGTGATTGTATTGGTATTCCACTTCTAGAAAAGTAAGCATTTGTGCTACTGTTAATTCTGTTCTTGTTCTAAGCAAATTTCCATTTTTATCAATATATCTAAAATCTGAATCTAGAACTGTAGGATTTGTAGTCATGTGAAGTCATCTGACTTTGGATCATAATATAAATTCTATAATGATTATGCCTAAAAATTCATTTGTACAATTATGCCAAAGAATTTAGAATTTTAGCTAGATTGGTATCATTTTCTGTAATGCCTCTAGCATCATGAGTTGTTAATTCTATGATGATTTTGTTGTATACGTTAAACCACTCTGGATGATGATTCATTTTCTCAATTTCCATAGCTGCTCTAGTCATAAAGCCAAATGCCTGGTTAAAACTCTCAAATTGAAATTCTTTGTGAAGTTTCTCATTTACAATACTCCATCCTGGTAAATCCTTTAACTTTTCTTCAATATCTGTTTGTGATAATCTCATCATCTTGTTTTACATCTAATACTAAATTAATAGTTAAAGGATTGATTCATTACCCTTTCTATCTAATTTGTAACGTGTGTAAGAATGGAACAGTCTGATAAAGAATTACTTGAAAATATAAAAAATTCTATTTCTGAAACTGTTAAGGAAAAGAAAATTGGAATTGCTTTTTCTGGGGGGGTCGATAGTACATTAATATCAAAAATTTGTTCAGATATGAATTATGATATTACATTATTGACAATTGGTTTTCCAGAATCACATGATATTTTATTTGCAAAACAAGTCAATGAACTTCTTAATTATCAACATCATATTCTTGAAATTGATTCAGAAACTTTTCCTGATATTTCATTAAAGATTAATCAAATAATAAAAACAGAAAATTTATCATGGAATGAAAATTGTATTGCATTTCATTATGTTTCTAAATTAGCAAAAAGTTTAGATCTTAATACTGTAATTACTGCAAATGGAATCGATGAATTATTTTGTGGTTACAATGTATATAGAGATGCATTTTCTGAAGGAGAATCAAAAATTCATGAAGTTATGACCTCTAAATTAGATAATGAACTAAAAATGATGAATACTGTAAATCTAATTGCATCTGAATTTGGAGTAAAAATTCTCCAACCGTTACTATCTTCTAAGTTTATAGATTATGCTAAAACTATTCCTATATCTGAGAAAATTCATGATTCTGAAGATTTGTATCGTAAACATATCATAAGAAAATTAGCTAGCCAAATTAACGTTCCAGAAATATCTTGTACAAAAAGAAAAAAAGCTTTACAATATGGTTCTAAAATTCATAAGGCATTATTGAAAACTAGATAAATTTCTTAATTGTTTTTTGAACAGATATTTTTACATTGTTGATAATTGCAGATGATGCACCAAGGTGTTTTTCTGGAGAAAATATAGAATCAATTTCTTTGTTAGTTAACTTTGAAGAAAATGCTTTATCATTTTTAATAGCATCTACATACTGAATTTTTTTATCGTTTGCTTCAAATGCAACTCTTTGTACATCTTTGTATGCTACAAATCTTGGAATGCCTTTTTTGATTAATGCTTCTAGCACAAATTCTGCAAAGATTTGTCCCTTTGTAATGTAAAGATTCTCTACAATTCTTTTCTCATTTACCAACAAATTTGAAATGATTTTAGTCATAGTTTCTAACATCTCATCAACTAGAATAGAAACTGTTGGAATTACAAATCTCTCATTTGCTGAGTTTGAAAGATCTCGTTCATGCCATAATGGAATATTTTCAAATGAAATACTTAGTTGACTTCGCACCATTTTAGATAATGATGATACTCGTTCACTTTTAATTGGATTTCTTTTAACTGGAACTGCACTACTTCCCATTTGACCCTTCTTAAATTGCTCTGCAACTTCTCCAATTTCTGTTCTTTGCAAGTTTCTAACCTCTATTGCAATTTTTTCTAAAGTTGCACCAATCAATGCTAATTCAAACACATATTCTGCATATCTTTCTCTTGGGACAACTTGAGTGGTAACTTCTGCTGGATAAAGATTCAACTGTTTTGCAACTCTTTTTTGTACTTCAAGTGATTTTGCCCCCATTAAGGAACCAGTTCCTACAACACCTAGTGTCTTACAAATTAGAATTCTTTTCTTGATCTCCTCAATTCTTTCTACATGTTTTGCCATCTCTGCAGCCCAATTTGCAAATTTTAATCCAAATGAAATGATGCTGGCATGTTGTCCATGAGTTCTACCAACTGCTGGAATTTTTCCATATTTGACAGCCTTTTGTGATAGAATTGATGCCATCTTTGCAACTTTTGGTTCAATAATTTTTAATGAATCACGCATTTGCATTGAATTACTGGTGTCAACTAAATCATTACTTGTTAATCCATAATGAATCCATGGTCTTACATCCTTTGTACATTTTTCACTTAATGATTCAACTAGTGCTGCAGTGTCATGATCACTCTTTGCTTCAAGTTGTTTAATCCTTTTTGCAGTAATTTTTCCTGATGTTGCTGCTTTGAGAATTTTTTTCCCAACTGTTTTTGGAATTATTCCTATCTCACTTTGTGAAACAGCAGCTGCACCTTCAATTTCTAATTGATAATTAATTTTCTTTTGTTCACTAAAAATTTCCATCATTTCTTTAGTGCCATAACGACCGCTGTCTATAGGTAAAATTGCCAACATTATGACTTTCTATCTATTAGAAAATAAATCTACTTCTTTTCTAATTTTGTGTAAATAGAGTTATTTTGATATAATCTAGCCTCAAAAAATTGTTTTTTTTAAGATTTTAGTCGATTTAATGGCGAGATTTTCTCACTGTTGCAATCTTCTTTTGTGATCTAACTTCTTTCGTCTTTGCCTTTGATTTACTTACTTTTCCTTCAGGTTTGATACTTTTTCCACTTCTTCTTGCTGCTCTAGAACCCTTTGCTCTGATTTTTTGTTCTTCTTTTTGTTTTTCTATTTCTTCTTTAGTTAATTTTTTTCTTACCACAATTCTAAAAATCATCAATCATAGATAAACCAGTCGTTTATTTCCTCTCAAATCTAAATAGTGTCTTTTTTTTATTTTCAGAAACTAATTTTGTTTAATTCCTGTTTCTGATAATACCCACTCTAAAGCTTTGAAATAACCTTGTTTGAAGTTTTTTTCGTCAATTGCCCAATCAGGATTTGCCCTTAATTCTGCAAGTAATTGATTTGCTTTTTGTGAGATAATAGATTCATCTAACATGTATTTGAATAGATTCTGATTAATTTAAAATTTTTTTACAATTCTTCTGATGATTTAAATTGGATTGAAAGAAAATTTTACCGATACTTATGTCTACTAATACTCCAAAAAAAATTGGAGAAAATCAATATCAAATTAATCCTGACTCCAATTTTGGAATGAAAGTCCCTGTAAGGATCTATGCTGATGAACCATTACTGCAAAAAATGTTATCTGATAGAACAATTATGCAGGCACGAAATGTTTCTTGCATCCCTGGTATAGTTAGCCATAGTATTGTTTTGCCTGATGGTCATGAGGGTTATGGTTTTCCTGTAGGTGGTGTTGCAGCTATGGATGCTGAAGAAGGAATGATTAGTCCAGGAGGTGTTGGATATGATATCAATTGTGGGGTTCGATTACTTCGTTCAAATTTAACTGAACAGACAGTTCGTTCAAAACTGAAAGAACTTGTTACAGATCTTTTTAGTTCTATTCCTTCAGGCATTGGTTCTAAAGGTGCAGTAAAACTTAGTCAGTCAGAACTTGACGAAGTTTTGGTTAAAGGAGTCAATTGGGCAATTGAACATGGCTATGGTTCATCAAATGATTCTGATGTTTGTGAAGAGAATGGTCAAATTCAAAATGCTGATCCAAACAAAGTTTCTGATAAGGCAAGAAAAAGAGGAGCTCCACAACTTGGAAGTTTAGGTTCTGGAAATCATTTCCTTGAAGTGCAAAAAGTTGCAGAAATACATGATGAAGAAGCAGCAAATAGAATGGGAATTAAGGAAGGAACCATTACAGTTTTGATTCATTGTGGTTCTAGAGGATTTGGGCATCAAGTTTGTAGTGATTATCTTAGAGTTTCAGAACAAGCCATGGAAAAATATGATATCAATTTACCTGATAGAGAACTTGCATGTGTTCCAAATACTTCTGAGGAAGGTGAGTCTTACAGAAAAGCAATGTTTGCAGCATTAAATTTTGCATGGAGTAATAGACAAATGATTACTCATTGGACTAGAAAATCTTTTGAACGTGTATTTAATCAAACAGAATCTGATCTTGACATGAAATTAGTTTATGATGTTGCTCATAACATTGCAAAAGTAGAAAAACACAAAGTTGATGGAAAAGAACGAAAACTTGTTGTTCACAGAAAAGGAGCAACACGAGCATTTCCTGCAAATCGTGATGAAGTACCTTTAAGATATCGTGACTTAGGACAACCAGTTTTAGTTCCAGGTTCTATGGGGACTGCAAGTTGGATTTTACTTGGTCAACCCAATTCAATGGATTTGAGTTTTGGCTCCACTGCACATGGCGCTGGAAGGACAATGTCAAGATCAAAGGCTAGAAGAAATTACACTGAAGATGATGTCAAAAAATCTCTTAATGATAAGGGCATATTTATCAAGGCATTAACAAGAGATGGAGTTGTGGAAGAAACTCCTCAAGCATACAAAGATGTTGATGCTGTAGTTGATGTATCTCACAATTTAGGAATTGCTACAAAAGTTGCAAAATTAGTGCCTATAGGTGTGATTAAGGGTTGAGTGAAGAAGATTCAGAACTTGAAAGATTAAAGGCAAAAAGACTAGCTGAAATGCAAAAAAATATTTCTTCAAAACAAG
>JAMHKW010000033.1:0-13727 GCA_028439805.1 Candidatus Nitrosopumilus sp.
ATTTGTATTCAATTACTTCATGAATAATCAATTTTTTCCATGGTTCTATAGAGATCTCCATCTGATTATGGTGTCTTTAAACCAATTATAATCTTATTTTTTCAGGCTAATTTACAATTTTATGGAATTACATCTGTCCAGTTTGCCATGTTTGATTGAATCTTTTGATGGCTTCTTGGTATGCAGTAATTGAATCTCCACCTGATGTTTTAAGGAATTTTTCCCATTGTTCATTGAATTTTTGCATTGATTCCATATTGGTTTCTTTGAAAATATTTTCAATCATCTTTGTTTGTTGTTTGACATATTCAGGAGCAATTTCTTTCCATGTATTCTCCCAACTTGAACTTACTTTTTTTAATAATTCTGTATCTGTTTCTACTGCTTTTTGACATGCATCGTTATACGTCATTAGAGTTTCATTTGTAGCTTTTTGCCACTGTGCAAGAGATTCTTTCCAACCATTTAACGCAACATTATATGCTGTCCATGCTTTATCAAATTCTGGTTTTTTTGTTGATGACTTTGCTTGTTTTTTTGGCTTGTTAGTTGTTTTTTTGATTACCTTCTTTTTACGAATACTCTTTTTCTTGGTAACCATATTATAGATTAAAAATAGTAGATGTTAAATCTTTCAAAGTTTGAAAAAATCTAATCTTTTTTAATTAAAATCTTGATGCTTTAGTAAAATTTGGAGCATATTTTTTCTCCTTATTTTTGAATAATTTACTGTGTTCTTTACATAAATTTCGGGTTTCTCTAAAGCTGATTTTTACTTTCTTTACTGCTTTTAACTTACATTCTGAAATACTGCATTGCATATGCTAATTATTCATTATTTGCTAATAAAACTTTGAAATTATATTATTACCTTCTATTAGCTTTTTATCATTGAAAAATATCAAAAAATTATGGATGATGATGAGAAAGGAAAGCAATTTTTAGAATTAATTGATGAGCAAAGTAATCTTCAGTGGAGTATTGTTGCAAAATTGTCTTCTTTGGTTAACTCAAAATGGGATTCTGTTGAATTACAAAATGAACTTGAAACATTAGTTGAACAGCATTCTAAAATTACTAAAGAACTTAACAGTCTTGATAAAAATAGTAGTATCTTATAATGCAGAGTCTACCATTAATGCAATAAATAATACTGCCAGATAAGGACTAGAAAATTTAAACAAAGTCCATGATGCTTTCTCCATAGGCTTGACTATCACCCATATTGATAATGCAACCATTAATGCACCTGATGCAATTGCAGTCCATAGATATACTCCGCCTACCATTTCTTCACCACTTTCCGTTGTAATGAAAAATGGTGCAATTGAAAATAATACCATTACAACAGTAGAACCTGCAATAGCTCTTGCAGATGTTTTTTCAGATTGTACTGCAGTTAACATTGGAACATTTACTTTGTTATAATCCTCTTTGAAATGTAACGTCAAAGCCCAAATATGCATTGGAATCCAAATAAACACTAATCCTGCCATTGCAAGACCCATTGTCCACAAATCAGACATACTTACAGCTACCCATCCAATCAAAGGAGGTGAACCGCCACATAATCCTCCTAAAATTATGTTAGTTCTTGAAGTTCGTTTTAATGCATAAGAGTAAACAAGAATATTATTTACTAATCCAAATGCAATGAATGTAGTTGCCCATACGCCTTGTTCTAATGTAGTTGTAAATGAAATTCCAAATGCCAAAACTAATGATATTCCTGCTAATGCCAATCCAAAGTTTCTTGCTTTGACTGCAGGATAGATTCTCTTTGATGGAAGAGGTCGATCTTTTGTTCTTTCCATTATTGCATCTATATCTCTATCATGATAATTCGTCAAAGTATTAGCAGCTGCTGAACCTGCTGCAACTGAAAATAACATTAATGCCCAAGTTCCTAGAGAAATTTCAATACCGTAGATATTAGATGCTGTTAATGCTGCACCAAATGCAGTAAACACTAGTAAATACCAGATTTTTGGCTTTGTTAATTCATAATATACTGCAACACGAGATTCTGACTTTTGTTTTTGCAATATTAGTCGCTATCCTTTGATGACATATATGGCATTACTTTAGTTCGTGATTTCATCTCAATAAATGATTCTGAAGATTGAATTCCTTCAATCCTGCCAATTCGTTCAGAGACCATTTTATGCATCTGATCTAATGATTTTGAATACATAGTTATCATAATATCAAATCTACCTGTAACTTCTGCAACCTCTCTGACTCCATCAATTTTGAATAATTCTGTAATTATATGATCGCGTTTTTTTGTATCCATGTTAATTCCAGTTAATGCTTTGACATTATAGCCAAGTTCAGCATCATTAACAACAATTGTAAAACGCTCAATTAATTTTCTTTTAGTTAGTCTTTTGATTCTTGAATAGATTACTGATGAATTTACATTGATCTTTTTTGATAAACGTGGAACTGAAATTGATGCATCGTTAGATAATTCTGATAAAATTTGTAAATCTAAGTCATCTACTTTTGCCGTTTAAAACACCTGAGTCGATCTAGATTTCTGGTTCTTATAAAGTTATTATTGTAAAAATTGCAAAAAATAGTCTAAATCTTGCCTTTTTTGTATAACATTTCTGCTAACAAAACTGCACCTTTTGCTGAACCCATCTTCTTGTTGTGTGAAAATAACATGTATTTGAGTCCATGATCAAACAGTTCTTCTTTTTCAACTCTACCAATTGTTGTAGTCATTCCGCCTCCAACAGTTCTTTCCATTCTTGGTTGAGGTCTTGTTGGATCATCATGAAATGCATAATATTTTTCTGGTGCAGAAGGTAATCCTTCAATTGACATGTTTTGATTAGAAGAGTTGTAAAGTTCTTTAGCTTTTGCAGGATCAATATCTTCTGAAGTTTCTACAAAAACAGATTCAGTATGTCCATCAATTACGGGAACTCTTGTACAAGTACAACTGACTCTGATATCTGCATCCACAATTTTACCATCCTTGAGTTTTCCTAAAATCTTTCTTGTCTCAATTCTAACTTTTCCTTCCTCTTTTGGAATGTATGGTATGATGTTATCTGTAATTCCCATTGCAGATACCCCAGATTTTCCACCACCTGAAATTGCTTGCATTGAGGTCATCATGACTTTTTTCACACCATATTTTTCTAGTAATGGTTTTAGTGTAATTGCTAAACCTGTAGTAGTACAATTTGGTAGTGGTGCTACCCAACCTTTCCAGTTACGGTTTTTCTTTTGAATTTCAAGCAATTCTGATTGCTCATCATTTACTCCTGGAATAAGGATTGGAACATCTTCTTCATATCTATATGCAGAACTAGTTGAAATTACAGGCAAATCTGCTGCCATTTTAGTTTCAATGTCTCTTGCAGCTACTGATTCAACTGCTGAAAATACTAGATCTAATTGTGATACGTCAAGATCATCAATTTTCTTGACAGTCATTGATTTGATATATTCAGGTATTTCTCCACCAACATCCCATGCAACAATCCCACTTGCATCTTTGATTGCATCAAGATAGTTCTTGTCTGCTGAACGTTCAGAAGCTGCAATTTGCGTTACCTCAAACCATGGATGATTCTCTAAAGACTGGACAAATTCTTGCCCTACGGCACCTGTTACTCCAATAATTGCAACTCTTTTCTTATCCATTATTTGATAATTGATCGCCTTCAATTAATAATCGTTTTTCAGACTACCAAAAGCTACTATATTGCCTATTTCTATTTGGTACTGTGAAAATAAAACCAAAATATCCTATTTCAAGACATAATCCTGTAGCTCACGGAGGAATATACTCTGTAAATAACCAAGATCCTAGTATTGTAGATTTTAGCTCAAATATTGGTCCTGCTGGAATGCCAGCATCTGTCAAATTAACCCTGAAAAAAAGACTGAATCAAATGGAATATTATCCTGATTCACATTCTAGTGATTTGGTACATAGCCTCAAAAAATACACTGGATTACCAGAATCAAACCTAATTGTTGGAAATGGTGCAATTGAGATAATCTATAATTTCTGCAGTTCATTTTTATCAAAAAAACGTATTTTGATTCCTGTACCTACATTTGGAGAATATGAAGCTGCGGCAAAACTTGCTGATTGTAAAATTACTTTTTTTAAAACAATGAATCTTGCTGAAAATCTTGACTCTTTTATTTCTCAAATTCCTGCAAACGGATGTATCTTTGTTTGTAATCCAAATAATCCTACTGGAACTATTTTATCAAAAAAACAACTAATCAAAATTCTATTAGCTGCTAAACGTAAATCTTGTTTTGTATTTGTTGATGAATGCTTTATTGAACTGGTTCCACAATCAAATCAATCTATACTGAATTTAGTAAAGAGATACGATAACCTATTCGTACTAAGATCGCTTACTAAATCATTTGGTCTAGCTGGTATTAGAATTGGATATGCAGCAGCTTCAAAACAAATTATAGATATTCTAAAAAAAATAAAAATTCCTTGGAGTGTTAATGCATTAGCTCAAGAGGCTGGTATAATTGCAATCAAAAATAAATCTCATCTTACAAAATCAAAATCTATAATAAAAAAAGAATCTAGTTTTCTTAAAAATAAAATTGCTGATATATCAGGTTTTGAATGTCATGATTCTTCAACTAATTTTATTTTAATCAAAACAAAACAAGACTCTACAAAACTCCAAAAAAAATTATTAAAACATAAAATCTTGATTCGAGATTGTAAAAACTTTCATGGTTTAAACAATCACTACATTAGAATTGCAGTAAAATCTCATAAAGATAATCTAAAACTAATACTTGCATTAGAGGCAATAGCATGAAATCTTTGATGGTTCAGGGAACTACTTCTGGTGCTGGTAAGACTACGCTAGTTGCAGCATTATGCAGAATATTTACTGACAAGGGTTACAGCGTAGCACCATTCAAGTCACAAAATATGTCAAACTTTAGTTATTCTACGCCTGATTTTGAGATATCTCGTGCTCAGGCAATTCAGGCAATATCTGCTCGATGTCAAATTACGCCAGATCTCAATCCGATAATGCTCAAGCCATTAGGAAATTACTATAGCACAGTCTATCTTAATGGTAAGCGTTACAAGAAAATGCATGCAAAAGATTACTATGCAAAATTTGTAAAATCAAAAGGAATCAAAGCTGCAATTGATTCTTTATCTCGACTTAAAAAAAATTATGATTTAGTAATTTTAGAAGGTGCTGGTTCACCTGCTGAAATTAATTTACAAAAATATGATATTGCAAATATGCAGATTGCTCAAAAAGCAAATGCATCTGTTTTGTTAGTATCTGATATTGATAGAGGAGGCTCTTTTGCAAGTTTAGTTGGAACTATGGCATTAATTGAAAAAAAATATCAAAAACTAGTCAAAGGGTTTGTGTTTAACAAGTTTCGTGGGGATATTGATGTATTAAAACCAGGATTTAGAAAACTAAAACAAATTACAAAGATTCCAGTTTTAGGAACCATTCCAATGATAAGGATGAATATCCCTGAAGAGGACTCACTTGATGCAAAACCAAAAGAGATTGCTTGGACTAAAAATAATATTACTAAAATTGATAAAGAGATAGACAAACTAGCAAAAACTGTAAAAAATAATTTAGATATTAAAATAATTGAGAGGATGATAAAATGATTTTAGAATCTATTGTAATTGTTACATTTGCATTAGTATTAGATTTTGCATTTGGAGATCCTAAGAGTAAATATCATCCAACTGCATGGATTGGAGTATTAATTGCAAAGTTAACACCAGTAGCTAAAAACCAAAACCCATATGTTGAAAAACTTGGAGGAATTTTTGTAGTTGTAATACCTGTAGGAATTATAGTTACATTACTTTTAATTTTAGATACTGGAATTTCATTACTTACAACTAATTGGATAATTGTAATTGTTTCAGTTATACTTGGAGTTGTACTTCTCAAGACCACTATTGCTATTAGAGGCATGGAACAATATGCACTAGCCGTAGTAAATTCCCTAGAGAAAGATAATTTAGATTCTGCACGAGCAAATCTATCTATGATTGTTAAAAGAAATACCAAGAATTTAGACAAAAATCACATTATTTCAGGCGTGCTTGAGAGTATTAGTGAAAATACTGTTGATGGAATTACTGGTCCTCTATTTTATTATGCCATTTTTGGTTTGCCTGGAGCATTTGTTTATCGAATAATTAACACCGCAGATTCAATGGTTGGATACAAAACAGATATTTTCAAAAATGTAGGATGGTTTGCTGCAACATGTGATACTGTGTTAAATTATATTCCTTCTAGACTCACAGGACTGATCATGATAATTTCAGCTGCAATCTTACAAAATAATTGGAAAGAATCCTATAAGATAATGATACGTGATGGTAAAAAAACTGAAAGTCCTAATGCAGGATATCCTATGGCTGCATTAGCAGGAGCTCTTGAAACAAAGTTTGAAAAACTAGATCATTACAAATTAGGAAATGGTGAAATCATTCTAACAAAACAACATGTGTATTCTGCAATTAGAATTATGAAACTTACCTCGATAATTTTCTTTGGAATAATTACCCTTCCAATAATTTCTGTTTTATCTATAGCTGGATGGTGGATTCATGCTTAAAGAAATTAGTTCTGTTTTTTCATTTCTAACAATCTTTCCTTCATCAAATGCAACTTTAGAAAATATTGCAAAATATATGTATATTTTTCCTATTGTTGGAATTGCAATTGGACTTTTAATTGGTTCTTTAGGTTTTGGATTATCTTTCTTTTTAGATCCACTGTTAGTTAGTTTGTTAGTAGTTGCATCTATTGCAATTGTTACTGGAATTCATCATGCAGATGGTTTAGCTGATTTTGCAGATGGCCTTATGGTAAAGGGAAACAAAGATAAAAAACTTAAAGCAATGAAAGATCTTTCCACAGGCTCTGCTGGAATTGTTGCAATTGTATTATATCTTATTGGTTTGATAATGACCATTTCTCTTACTAATGGATTTGATTTGTTTAAGGCAATTTTGATTAGTGAAATTTTAGCTAAATTTTCAATGGTATTGATGGCAAGTTTGGGAAATTCAGCCTCACTAGGCTCAAATTCTCCTTTTGTAAAGATTATGAAAGACAAGAAAAAACTTTCAGCTGCATTCATCATTATGCTAATTCCAGTAGCTGTTATTGGTGAAACTACTGGATTAGTAATGCTTGGTGTAACTATTGCTTTGACAATATTTCTCTTAGCTATCTCTACTCGTAGTTTTGGTGGAATCACTGGTGATGTTCTTGGTGCTACTAACGAATTTACAAGATTAGCTTCCTTGATGGTCTTTGTGTCAATATGATTGGTCTTGTAATGGCTGGGGGTAAAGGCACTCGTATGAATTTAGATAATGAAAAATTATTACTTCAATACAAAAAACCAATTATACTTCATGTAGTTGATTC
The DNA here is from genome assembly GCA_028439805.1 of Candidatus Nitrosopumilus sp. Classification (GTDB taxonomy): domain Archaea; phylum Thermoproteota; class Nitrososphaeria; order Nitrososphaerales; family Nitrosopumilaceae; genus Nitrosopumilus. The sequence goes on from JAMHKW010000033.1 coordinate 7,452, forward strand.
ATTAAAAAATTCAAATTGTTTTTCAAAAATTTTAGCTATAACTAGTTCTAATTCTCCTAAAACAAAAAAATTACTACAAGAAAATAATGTTGAAATTTTTGATACTCCTGGAATTGGCTATGTGGAAGATCTAAATTTAGCCCTTAAAATTCTCAATGATATAGTCTTAGTCACTTCTGGTGATTTACCATTATTAGATAAAGAAATTATACAAAAAATTGTTAATCATTATGACTCTAAAAATATTTGGACTAGTGTTCTTATTACAAATAAATTCTTAATGACTCTTGGAATTAAATCTGATTATTCTATTAATTTTAATAATCAAGCATGTCATTATACAGGAATTTCTTTGGTTAATTCAGAAAAAATCAACTCACTTGAAAATATCAAAGAAAATTATGTTATAATTGATGATAAAAGAATTGCATTAAATCTAAATACAAAACAAGATTTTGATTTACTCAGCACTACCTGAGATCTTGCCGTTTATTTTGGCTTTTGAGCCTGTTGCTTCTGCAATAGTGTTACCACAAGAATTGCATGCAACTTGTGATGATGCATGAGAATAAACTACTTGCATTTCACCACATTCATCACAGTTAACTTTTTGAAACTGGCTAGATGGTTTTGGAATTTCAATATGATCTTTTTTCATGCTGCCACCAACTCAAATTTCCTAATTCTAATGCCTGGTTTGTTGTATTTCTTTTTACACACAGTACATGTCATAATAGGAGTAACTTTCTTTGTAACCTTAGCTGGTTTTGCTAATTTTGGAAATTTCTGTCCACCATATCCTTTTTTACGTTCTGCATGTCTACGTTCACCTCTAGCAGAACCACGTCTTTTTCCAGCTTTGTAAATGGAGACCTTTTGTTCAGTATGTGTTTTACATTTAGCACAATACTTTCTGATCACCTTGGGAATGTTCATATCAACAAAACCGCTTCAACGGTAATTTAAGCATTGAATCTATAATAGGTGCAAAATCCAATTACTAATCGTGAATTCGAGCCTAGCAAATTCGATCTCTTTCTTGAATTCTGTAGCTATGGGTAACAAAAAAGCTGATCTTATCTTAAAAAATTGTACATTACTGTCAGTCTACACCCGAGAAACTATTCCAAAAACCCAGATTGCAATAATTAATGACAGGATTGCATATGTTGGTCACGATGCAAGTCATACACTTGGACCAAGAACCATAATCATTGATGTAAAGGACAAATATGTAAGTCCAGGTTTTGCAGATCCTCATTTACATATTGATCAATTTGTTTTACCATCAGAATTTGTAAAAAAGGCACTTCTTTGTGGTGTTACTTCTCTTTTTTCTGATCCAATTGATGTTGTTAGTGTAGCAGGCTACAAAGGTTTTCAAGAATTTCTAAAACTTGGAGAAGATTTACCGATAAGGATTTTTCAGGTAGTTCCTGGAGGTCTTCCTGTTGATGCAAAATTTAGTAACAGTAAATCTCTTTCATTATCACAAGAAAAATCTGCAATAAAACACCCTCATGTTCTTGGTTTGGGTGAAGTTTTTTCATGGACTAAAGTTACTTTACGTGAACCCAAAACAATGAAATCACTTTCAACAATGTTAGAGCGTGATTGTATAATTAATGGACATACCGCAGGTATAAGTGAAAAAAAACTTAACGCATACGTTTCATCAGGAATACTCTCCTGTCATGAACCGATTAATTTTGATCAAGTGTTAGAAAGATTACGTCTTGGAATGTGGGTGATGATTAGAGAGGGCTCTATAAGACGTGATTTGAAGGAAATCATTCCTCATGTTTTATCTCATGGAACATACCTTAATCGTTTAATGTTTTGTTCTGATGGTCTTGATCCATTAGATCTTTCAAAATTTGGTCACATTGATCATTGTATTAGGGAATCAATTAAGCTTGGTCTAAAACCATTAGATGCAATTACTATGGCATCTAAGAATAATTTTGATTATTATAATATGGGAAAAGATCTTGGTGGAATTGCACCAGGAAAATTAGCAGATATTCTTATTTTTAATGATTTAAAATCATTTAAACCAAACAAAGTCTTTGTTGGAGGAAAACTTGTAGTTTCAAATGGAAGTTTGGTGACTCATATTAAGAAAAAAATAATCCCATCTTGGATTAAAAAAACTGTCAAACTAAAAAAATTCTCAGCAAATGATTTTCTTGTAAAATCAAAAAAGAAGAATGTAATTGCAAATACTATATCTATGCAAACTGAAATTATTACCGAGATTGGTTCAACTGAACTACATCCAAAAGATGGATATGTTTCTGCTTCTTTAGATTCTGATATATGGAAAGTTGCAGCATTTGATAGAATTCATGGAACAAATCGGCATGCTATTGGATTCTTAGAAAACTTTGGAGCAGATATTGGCGCTTTTGCTTCAACATGGAGTTTTCATGAAAATGATTTGATGGTAATAGGTTCCAATGATTCTGATATGGCAATAGCTTCTAATCATATTATCAAGAATCAAGGTGGACTTGTTGTAGTTAAGTCTGGTAAAATTTTATCTTCTTTACCTTTACAGTTTGCAGGAATTGTTTCAACAGATTCTTTTGAAAAGGTTTCATCAAATTTTCAAAAAATCAATGACTCTATTGTAGATTCAGGATGTAAATTTGCTAGACCTCATCTCATTCCTCTGTTTCTACCTTTTTTGGCTCTACCATCAGTTAGAATTCTCTCAGGTGGAATTGTTGATGTAAAAAAACGAAGTTTCATTCAATCAATCACCTAAGTAATGTTAAAAAGGGGGATTTAGAGGATTGAAGCTGAATCTAAATGGCATCAATTCAACAAGGACCAAATGGACCTGTTTTAGTTCTCAAAGAGAGTGCATTACAGCAAAAAGGTAAGGACGCTCAACAAAACAATATTGCTGCAGCAAAATTAGTTGCTGAATTAGTTAAAAGTAGTCTTGGACCACGTGGTCTTGATAAAATGTTAGTTGATTCTTTAGGTGATGTAACTATTACAAATGACGGTGCTACTATTCTAAAAGAAATTGATGTACAGCACCCAGCAGCCAAAATGATAGTTGAAATCTCTAAAACTGTAGATAATGAAGTCGGAGATGGTACAACTTCTTCTGTTGTCTTTGCAGGAGCATTATTAGCTAGAGCAGAAGATCTTCTCAAAAAAGATGTTCATTCTTCTACTATTGTTGAGGGTTTCCAGACAGCTGCTGAAAAAACTCTTGAAATTTATTCACAATTATCAAAGAAAATAAAACCTGATGATAGAGCATCTCTTATTAAAATTGCAACAACTAGTATGCAATCAAAATTGATTTCTGAAGATAGTGGAATTCTATCAAAAGTTGTAGTAGATGCTATTCTTAGTATTGCAACCAAAAAAGGTGAGACTTATACTGTTGATCTTGAAAATATTAAAGTTGAAAAGAAAGCAGGTGCTTCAATTCAAGACACACAAATTGTAAAGGGTATTGTTTTAGATAAAGAAATTGTTCATAGTGGAATGCCTACAAGAATTGAAAAAGCAAAAATTGCATTAATTAATTCTGCATTAGAAATTGAAAAAACTGAAATGAGTGCAGAAATTAGAATTACTGATCCAACACAAATGCAGATGTTCTTAGAAGAAGAAAATCGAATGTTAAAGACTATGGTTGACAAGTTGCATGATGTTGGAGTCAATGTTTTGATTTGTCAAAAAGGAATTGATGATATTGCACAACATTATCTTGCAAAACATGGTATTCTATCTGTTCGTCGTGTCAAAGAAAGTGATATGACTAAACTTTCAAAGGCCACAGGTGGAAATGTAATTAGCAACTTAGATGATCTTTCAGAAAAAGATCTTGGTTCTTCTGATTTGGTGCATCAAAAGAAAGTTGAATCTGATAAATGGGTATTCATTGAAGGATGTAAACTTCCACAATCAATCACTATGCTAATTCGTGGTGGTTCTCAAAGAGTAATTGATGAAGTTGACCGTTCTATTCATGACGCTTTAATGGTAGTAAAAGATGTAATTGAAAAGCCTGAAATTGTTGCAGGTGGTGGTGCACCAGAAGCATTTGCAGCCTCACAACTCAAAGATTGGGCTGACAATTTTGATGGAAGAGAGCAACTTGCAATTAAAAAATATGCTGAAGCATTAGAAGTAATTCCATTAACTATTGCTGAAAATGCAGGAATGGATCCAATTGATACCATGGCTAATCTTAGAGCAAAACAAAATCAAGGTCAAAAATGGACTGGTATTGATGCTAGAAACACAAAGATTGCTGATATGTTAGCAATTGATGTTATAGAGCCAATTGCAGTAAAAGAACAGATCATCAAATCTGCAACAGAAGCAGCATGTATGATTCTTAGAATAGATGATGTAATCGCCATTTCTGGAGGTCCAGGTGGCGGTGGTATGCCTGGAATGGGCTAATCTCAATTAAAACTTAAGCCTTTTAATTTTCATAAGTTATTGTTGTACAAGATTGGTGTAGATTTAGGCGGCACTAAAATAGAATCTATTCTACTTGATGAAGATCTAAATGTTTTAGAAAGAAAAAGAATTCCAACACCACAAAATGATTATCAAGAAATCATTAACACTATCTCATCACTTGTTTTAGAAATATCATCAAATACATCTAATTTTTCTTTAGGTATCTGTACACCTGGAGCTATTTCTAAACAAACTGGACTGATTAAAAACAGTAATACGCAATGTTTGATTGGAAAGCCATTAAAAAAAGATCTTGAAAATAAACTAGGAAAAAAAATATTGATGGAAAATGATGCTAACTGTTTTGTGATGGCTGAATCTGAAATGGGTGCTGCTAATGGATTTGATACAGTCTTTGGTGTAATTATGGGTACTGGTGTTGGTGGTGGTATTGTAATTGGTGGAAGACTTCATTCTGGTAGAACTAACATTGGAGGGGAATGGGGACATCATACTTTACATCGTAATGGAAATTCTTGTTATTGTGGTAAAACTGGATGTGTAGAGACTTACATCAGTGGTCCTTCATTGGAAAAACAATGGACAAAATTAACTGGAAAATCTCAATTCCTTCCTGAAATTCTTACTAATATTGATAATGAAATTGGTCAAAAATGGAAAGATGAATTTTTAGAAAATTTTGGTTATGGTCTTGCTAATGTTATAGACATCTTGGATCCTGATGTAATCGTTTTAGGTGGTGGTTTGTCAAACATTGATTTTTTGTATACTGAAGGAAAAGAGTCTGTTTATGGTAAAGTTTTTTCAGATTTAGTTGATACTCCAATACTGAAAAACAAATTAGGTGATTCTGCAGGCGTGTACGGTGCAGCATTTCTAGTTTAATTATCAAGAATATTTTTCTTTAATTTTTAAAATCTTATCGACAATTTCAATTACATCTGCATCTAATTCTGTAGTGATTAAAATTAAACCAGCTCCTCCAATGGGAATAGTTGCGCGATAAATTTTTTCATATTTGGCTAATGCAAAAATAGGATTTCCAATTTTTCCTGCAGTTTTTTTACGTGTAGACCAACGATAAATTGCTTGAGATAAAGATAATTCAGTTTCTTCTCTTGATAAATGACTTTTTAATCCTGGTCTAATTTTATCATAAAGTTCACCATAATCATACATTCCTACATATCTAATTTTTTTATCACATTCTAAAATTTCATCACAAATTTTTTCGTATTCCAAATTGATCACTATTGTGGCTCAATTGTTGCAGGAGGTTTACTTGAAATGGTATAAGTCACCCATGTGACATCTTCAATTTCATTTGTAATTCTATTACTCATTTTTTCTAAAAGACCATGTGGAAGTCTAGTCCAATCTGCAGTCATCGCATCTATTGAATCTACAACTCTAATCATAACTATATTTCCATATCTTCGTTCATCACCGACAACTCCTACTGCTTTATCATCCCCAACTGCAGCATAAGCTTGCCAGACTTTATCATACAAATTAGCCTCCATTAATTCCTCTTCAACAATTTTACTTGCAACTTTGGAAATCTGCAATTTTATTGGAGTAACTTCACCAATTATTCGAACAGCTAAACCTGGACCAGGAAATGGATGTCTCATGAAAAGTTTTTCTGGAACATTTAGAATTTTTGCAATTTTTCTTACTTCATCTTTGTACAAATCTTTTAATGGTTCTAAAATTTCCAAATCAAGCCAATCTGGTAATCCTCCTACATTATGATGCGATTTGATTACTGCTGCTGGTCCCTTTGAAACTCCACTTTCAATTACATCTGGGTAT